>JAOAIN010000005.1 GCA_026414685.1 Candidatus Goldiibacteriota bacterium | reverse complement strand
ATTTTATTTATTTTTTTATTAGTTGAATCTTTATGTGTTGTTCTATCTATTCTGATAAGTATTACATTGATGATTGGTATAAAAAAATTTATCTTAGTTCTTTTATTATCAATAATAAGTGGTGTGATTTTCAGTTTTTTTATAATCAAAATATTGGATAATATGTTTAAGCATGAGTTTAACAATGCCATACAATATTTAAATGAAGAAGAAACCTATATCAAAATATCTTTAATAAAAAAATTACTTGATATAATACAAAAACATATTATAAAAAATAGGGAAAAGATAAATCAACTAGTGGAAAAGAAAATAACAGAAGCAAAGGAGATAGATACAAAAATAAACAGTATTATATCCATAAATGAATCACTACTTAATATTATAAAAGATTCGGAAAAAGAAATAAATGCGAATAATGATAACATAAAAAAGATTACAACCATTCTTTCAAATTTAACTAAAGCGCTTGAATCAATAACAAAAGAAATAAAGGAAATTTCAGAAAAAACAAGTGTGATTGCCAATGTTGCAAAGAAAGGCAGCAAAGTAACAGGGGCTGAAATACAGGCAATGGGTGATATAAAAAGTGCTGTTTCTGAATCAGCAGATGTTATCAACAAACTTCAGTTAAATGCAAAGGAAACAAAAAAATTAGTTGTAACTATATCTGAAATTGCTAAAAAAACAAATCTTCTTTCTTTAAATGCTGGTATTGAAGCAGCGAGAGCTGGTGAAGCTGGAAAAAGTTTTGCTGTTGTTGCTCAGGAGATAAGAGAGCTGGCAGAGGCGGCAACGGCTGCTACTAAAGAAATGTCTGATTTTCTTACAAAAACAGAAGATCTTGCAAAACAAGCAATAGCAGCTTTTTCAGGTCAGAATAAAATAGAAAGAGCTGTTCAGGTTGTTTTTACTGCAAGTGATTCTTTTATACATATTGTTGGCTCATTATCAGAAATATCAAAGATACTTTCTGAAATTTATACTACTGCTGAAGAATATAAAACCGATAATGAACTTTTAAAAATTTTATTTATGAAAATAAATGATAGATTAAAAGGTTTATCTTCAAATATTTATGATATTTATAAAAATTTAAGTTATAATTTAAATTTAATAAATGAAATAAGCAAAGAAATAAGTATGAAAAAATAAAAATCCCGTAATATTGGGATAGAAAAGGAGAAAAACAATGAATGGAAATTTATTTATTGAAAGAAGAAAATTTAAAAGAGTTGATTTCAATTACAGAATTACTTACAAGTTAATCAGGGGAGAAGAAGAGGTGCAGGAAATAAAAAAAGCAATTATGAAAAAAGAAGGTAAAACGTCTGATATAAGTCTTGGTGGAATAAAAGTTTATGGAGAAATGGATGGAGGACCAGGAGATATTATACGACTTGAAATTCATGTTGATGGAAGAGATGAACCAATTACAACTTTTGCAGAAATAAAATGGATAAAACAGGAAAAGGACAAAAAAATTTTTGGCTTGGAATTTCTCATTTTGAAAGATAAGGATAGAAAAACAATAGAAGAAATTGTTGGTGAATAAAAATTGAAAATATTTGTTTATTATTATCTGCTAGCTGCGTATTATAAAACAAGTAAAAATTATAATAAAGTTATATTTAAATATTTTAAATAATTTGACACATAACTAATTTTTTGTTAACATATTAAAAAAATACTTTAAAATAAAGAGAATAAGAAACTTTTTAAGAAAAACTTTAATGTATGAGGTGTATATATAATATGAAAAATTTTACTTTTTACGAAAGGGGTTAAAATGATTAGAAAATATTTTGTTCTTTTATTTATTATATTACCATTTTTATTTTTGTCTTGTTTAGGAGGCAAAGAAGAAGAAGAAGTAAGTAGGGAATTAAATATTAGTGGTGGTGCTGAGCTTGCTGAACTTGAACAGTTACAGAAACTTGTAAAAGAGCAGAAAGATCAATTAAAGATGCTTGAAGCGCAACTTAAAGAAAAAAAGACATCTGGTTCTTCAAAAGAGGAAATACAGGCATTGAAAAAAGAAATAACAAAACAGAAAACAGCTTTGATTGAAGTTGCCAGAAAAGCGGAATCAGCAACATCTGTTAAAGGACAATATGTTTGGCAGATGTTTCGTGGCATTCCAAGTCATGATTTTTATTCAGGCGCTAATATTTTACCGCCCCTTGATTTTAAATGGCGTTTTAGGGCTAGCGCTGGTTTTGAAGCATCTCCTGTAATGGGCAAAACTAATATATATATTGGGTCTATGGACAATAATTTTTATGCAATTGATAAAAAGAGTGGTCAACTTGTTTGGAAGGTTCCTTCTCAGGGTGCAATTTCATCAACTGCCGCATTATATGGAGGAGTGATTTATTACGGAACAGAAACAGGTATGGTGTTTGCTGTCAATGCAAATGATGGTAAGGTATTATGGAAAGTCAAACTCGGTGGCCCTGTAAAACTATCATCTCCAGCTGTATTTTCAAGAATTGTTGTTATAGGTTGTATGGATAATAATGTTTATGCACTTGATAGGGGAACTGGTGAAGTTGTATGGAAGCACAGTGCATTTATGCCTATTGCTTCTTCCCCTACAATTGCCAATGGTATGGTTTATATTGGTTCAATAGATAAAATACTTTATGCTCTTGATGTGGATACCGGATCTGTTCAGTGGCAATTTCAAGCAGGCAATGCTATTTCTTCAACACCTGCAGAACATAATGCTACATTATATTTTGGTTCTGACGATAAAAAAATATATGCACTTGATTCTTTAAATGGAAGTTTGAAATGGGTATATCCTACAGAAGGATGGGTGGCATCCTCACCTGTGATAAAGGATGGTGTTTTATATATTGGAAGTAATGATAAATTTGTTTATGCATTAAATGCTGAAACTGGTAAGGAAATATGGAAGAAAGAAACTGGTGGAAAGGTTTTAACAGTTCCATTCATAGTAAATAATATTGTTTATATAACGAGTGGAAAAGATTTATTAGCACTTGATATAAAAACAGGAGAAATAAAGTGGGAACAGAAATATGATTATGCCTTGAAATCGTCACCTATCGGTGAAGATGGTGTAATATATTTTGCTGATTCTGATTCTTCTGTTATTGCTCTTGAATCGGTCGCAAAATAAAGGAGAATTATGAAGAGAAGAAAGGTAAAATTCAGTTTACAGTTTAAAATAACAGGACTTATTTTTGCTTTAATAATTGTTACAATGGGAGTTGTTTTTTATTATACCATTAATATGAATCTTGCAAATCAACAACGAGAGATAAAAAAAAGTGCTTCTCAGATAATTGATACATTAAGTGCTCTTCGGTTGGTTACTTCTTTTAAAACCACAAAGACAGAAAAAGCTGATTGGTTGATTTATGAAAAATATTTAAATCTTTTAAGTAAATTGGATAAAAATGTTATTTTCATGGCGATACTGGATGAAAAGTCAGAAATAAAGGCATATTCTATTAATTATGATACATTAAAAAGAGATTTTAAAGAGATAAAAATCAAAGATAATAAGGAAGAATTTGCAAAAGAGATTCTTGAGACAAAAATAAACGATGTATTAAAGATGAAGGAAAATATAAATATAAAGGGGGCTCGCCTTTCCCAAATAGTTATTAAATTTTCTAAAAAACCATATATAAAAAAAATGTATATTACCATAATAAATATGTCAATCTTGACATTAATTTTACTTGCTTCTGGATTTTTGGGAGCATGGGGACTTGCGAGACTTATTACAAAAAATTTCAATATAATAGCTGCTGGTATGAGAAAAGTTGCAGAAGGGAATCTTCATGTAGAAGTTGATGTGAAAACAAATGATGAAGTTGGGGTTTTAGCTGATGATTTTAACAGAATGATAGTGGAATTACGTGAAAAGGTCAGAATAAAAGATGCATTTGAAACAGTTGCAGATGGGTTAAAAGAGATGGATGATCTTAAAAAGGCATACAAAATTTTAACCTATCAGGAAATGATGGAAAAAATAACAAAAGGTTTTGCTCCAGCTGCAGATGAAACAGCTTTAAAATCATATTTTATTTTTATTGATATTTCATCTTTTTCTTCAATGGCATATGAATTAATAAGTGAAGAGATGAAATCCATAATTGAAAAATTTGTTGAAAAAGTTTCTTTGACGGCTCTTGAATACCAAGGTGCTGTATTAAAGGTATCTGAAAATTCAATAATTATCAGTTTTGGTTATCCTTTTATTCATTCTGATGATTTACGCAGAGCACTTATTTCAACAGTTGAAATTAGAAAAGAATTGATATCAATGGTAAAAGGGAAATTAACTCTTGGTTATAATATTGAGGACTTTGCTGTACGTTTTATTATTATTCAGGGTGGAATTGTAAAGAATTTTGTTGATAGTGCAACGATGGAAAAATATAAGGTCATTACTGATTATATAAAATTTGCTTCTCAGTATGGAGAAAAGAAAAAATATTCAACCGATGTCTATGCCACAAAAGAAATAGCAAGAGGAACAGATAATTTAGCTGTTTTTGAACATGTTGATAATGTCTCACTTCCAGATGGAAATCATTTAGAACTTTTAAAATTAAAAGCAGTAAAGTTTTAAGAGGTAATATTGAGCTATGGCTAAAAAAAATATTAATTATTATGAGTTATTAGAGATTTATCCAGCTGCAACTCAGGAAGAAATAGAGAACGCATTCAGGGCAGCACTTTATAAATATCATCCCGACCATAATCCTGATAGACCTGAATGGGCGCATGAGAAAACCGCAGAAGTTGTTGAAGCATATAAGGTTTTATCGGATCCGTTAAGAAGAAAAATATATAATTTTATAATATTTGCAAGTTTAAAAAAGACTACAAAAGAATACAAATTTGGAATATTTCAATTTAATGAAAAGAAAAAATTTGAAGAAGCAATGCAATATTTTAAAGAAGGTGTTGAATTATTTGACCAAGATGATAAAGCAGCTGCACTACTTAAATTTCAACAGGCATTTGGAACTTATAAATTTAGTGAAGCGATATATAATGTGGGTGTAATATATATAATTACAAATAAATTAAATGAAGCACTTCACGCATTTAAAGAAGCGCAACGGCTTGATCCGGAAAATCAACATTATGTTAAAGTGCTTGACAGATTGCAGGAATTAATGCGAGAGATAGATAAAGCAAGAAAATAAATTTTACTGGAGGTTTTTAATTGCCGAAAATTATAGGAATTGACTTAGGAACAACAAATTCCTGTATGGGATTAATAGAAGATGGAAAATTGATTATTATTCCAAATGATGAGGGTTTTAGAACAACACCTTCTGTTGTAGCTCTTACAAAGGATGGAGCTTTGCTTGTTGGTAATGCTGCAAAACGTCAGCAGATAATGAATCCGGAAAATACAATATTTTCCATTAAAAGATTTATGGGTAGAAAATTTACAGACAAGGTTGTTGAAAATGATTTAAAATTAATGCCATATAAAATAGTACCTGCACCTAACGGTGATGTTAGAGTTGTAATGGGTGGTAAAATTTATTCTCCACCTGAAATTTCAGCACTTATTTTGATGAAATTAAAAAGAGATGCAGAAAGATATTTAAATGAACCGGTTGAAAAAGCAGTCATAACTGTTCCAGCGTATTTTAATGACTCCCAGCGTCAGGCAACCAAAGATGCCGGAAAAATTGCTGGACTTGATGTTGTAAGAATAATAAATGAACCAACAGCAGCTGCACTTGCATCTGGATTTGATTCTAAATCAAAAATGAAGATAGTTATATATGACTTAGGTGGTGGAACATTTGATGTATCAATACTTAAACTTGGACAGGGGATATTTGAAGTTATGTCAACATCCGGTGATACTCATCTTGGCGGAGATGATTTTGACCAGAGAATAATTGATTATTTAATAGAAGAATTTTATAAAAAGGAAGGAATTGATTTAAGGGGTGATAGAGTTGCACTGCAACGTTTAAAAGATGCTGCAGAAAAGGCAAAAATAAACCTATCAACACTTGAGGCTGTTGAGATAACCCTACAATTTATTGCTGTAACAAAAGAAGGTCCCAAACATTTACAGACAGTTTTAACAAGAGAAAAACTAGAAGCCTTAACAAAGGATCTTGCTGAATCAACAGCAGTTCCATGTGAAATTGCGTTAAGAGATGCTGGATTAAAACCAAGTGATATTGATGAAGTTGTTTTGGTAGGCGGTCAAACAAAAATGCCACTTGTACGATCTGTTGTAAGTAGAATTTTTAAGAAAACTCCTTATGAGGGAGTAAACCCAGATGAAGCTGTTGCCGCTGGTGCTGCGCATCAAGCATCTGTATTAAAAGGGGATATTAGAGATATTTTATTACTTGATGTAACAGCTTTTTCTCTGGGTATTAAAACAGAAGGTGGGGTATTTTCTAAAATAATAGAAAAAAACTCATCCATCCCTACAAGAAAAAGTGAAATTTATACAACAACAAAAGATAATCAATCCTTTGTTAGAATAGAAGTATATCAGGGTGAAAAACCAATGGCAGCTGATAATAAATTAATAGGCACATTTGACTTGGTTGGCATTCCACCGGCAAAAAAAGGAACACCAAAAATAGAAGTTATGTTTGATATTGATGCAAACGGTATTATAAAAGTTTCTGCAAAAGATTTAATGACTGGTAAAGAGCAGGCAATACAAATAACACCTGATTCAGGTCTTTCAAAGAGTGAAGTTGAGAGGATGGCAAAAGATATGACAACTGAATTTGCAGAGAAATTGGCAAAAGGAGAAAAACTAAAAGTACAACAGGAATATAAGCAAGTAGAACAATTGCCAGGAGATAAAGATGCAGGAGTACTTGGTGAAGTAAAAACAGAAGAGCAGAAAAAAAAGAAATCAATATTTGATATTTTTAAGAAAAAAGAGGGTTAAATCATGAATAGACCAAAAAATATGTTAATAGGTGAAATGCTCGTAGAAGAAGGTATAATTACCAAAGAACAGTTAAAAGATGCCCTTGAAGAACAAAAAAATACGGGTCAGAAGATAGGAGAGATTTTAATAAAAATGGGTTATATTTCAAAGGAGATTTTATGGACTTTTTTAGGTTATCAAATGGGGGTTCCTTTTATTAATCTTGATGAAATACCCAATATAAGGCAAGATGTTTTAAAATTGATTCCTGAACAGTTGATAAGATCTGAGAAATTAATTCCTGTGAATAAACAGGGTAAGGTTTTGACCGTTGCCATGGCAGATCCTTTAAATTTTCTTGTAATTGATGATTTAAAAGCAACAACAAGGTGTGAAATTGATGCTCGTCTTGCTCCACCAGAAGATATTAGCAAACTTATAGGCAAATATTTTGGTTTTAAGGAAGAAGATACCGGAGAAATCACAAAGGCAAAGGTGGATGAACTGGATGATATTTTATCCGCGCCACTT
>JAOAIN010000163.1 GCA_026414685.1 Candidatus Goldiibacteriota bacterium | reverse complement strand
CCTGTTGATAATACCAATCATTAGGTCCTATTGGCGTTGGTATTGGCGTGTATAAAGCATATCTTTTATAATTTGGTTGAGCATAATTTACAAAAGAGAGTTTTTGAAAACTTTTTACTATTTCTATAAGATTTTCTTTATCTTTTACTTTGTATCTAACAAAAGGTATGCCATCTAACCTAGCTGGAATTTCCATAAGTTCGTATTTTACTTTTAAATATTCCACTGCACGCTGTAGAGTATCAGGTTTGAATTTATAAATACTGTAAAAATTATCAATATCCTTATCGCCAAATTCGTTTTTGTATTCAACAAGAATTTCATCATCAAAAGAAGGTTTGTTATTTATCTCTCTTATCCCCCCAAAAAGTATTTGTGTAAAAATAAAAAAAGAAAATAAAAACAAAATTTTTTTTGCACTCATAAAAGTTGTTCTATTGTATCAATTATCTTAACAGCAAGATTTTTCTTTGTATCAATA
Source organism: Candidatus Goldiibacteriota bacterium (assembly GCA_026414685.1). GTDB lineage: Bacteria > Oederibacteriota > PGYV01 > PGYV01 > DSYL01 > DSYL01. The sequence goes on along the minus strand of JAOAIN010000163.1, from coordinate 3,004 downwards.
CCTTCAAATAAAATATCACCTTTTCTATTTATAATTTTTATTTCATTTTCATCCGAACCAAAACCAACGCCTTTTTTTGAAATATCGTTAAATATAATAAGGTCAAGATTTTTATTTTTTATTTTTTCTCTTGTTCTGTCAAGTGAGTTACCGGTTTCTGCAGAAAAGCCAACAAGAATCTTTTTGCCTTTATTCTTTCCAATTTCTGCAAGTATATCTTTTGTAGGACGTAATTGAATTTTTAAGGTATTTTTTCTAGATATTTTATAATTGGTATTTTTTCCTATTGGGGTAAAATCACCAACTGCTGCAGCACCTATTACTACATCTGCTTTCTTAAAATATTTTTTTACCTTTATTAGCATTTCTTCTGCTGATTGGACTTTTTCTATTATATCTGCATCAGGAATATAATTTGATTCGCCCGTTATAAAAATTACCTCTGCTCCCCTTGATTTTGCTTCTTCTGCTAAAAAAAATCCTGTTTTACCAGATGATGGATTTGAAATAAAACGAACCGCATCAATATATTCTCTAGTTGGACCTGATGTGATAAGAAAAGTTTTATCATCTAAGGTCTTTTTTTTTATAACAGATAAAACTGCATTTTTTATTTCTTCAATTTCAGCAATATGCCCCTCACCATAATCTCCGCATGCAAGTTTACCTTTTTTTGGTCCTACAAATAAATAACCTGCTTTTTTCAATTTGTCCACATTTTCCTGAACAATTTTATTATTCCACATATTTGTATTCATTGCAGGTGCAAAAATTACCTTTTTATCAGTTGCCATTATCACAGTACTTAAAAGATCATCTGCAATACCTGAAGCCACTTTACCTATTATATTGGCTGTTGCAGGGGCAACCAAAATTACATCACAATCCTTTGCAAGATCAATATGAATAGTTGATGCGCCTGGATTCTTTGCATCAAAAAACATATCAGTAAAAACAGGATTGCATGATAATGTTTTTAAAGTAAGTGGAGTGATGAATTTCTCCGCGCAAGCAGTCATAACACAGAATACTGTAAAATCCAGCTCACGAAAAATACGTACTAAATCACATGCTTTATAAGCTGCAATACTACCAGTAATACCAAGAAGTATGCTAGAAGATTTTTTTTTAATCATCATCGTTTATTTTTTTAATATCAAACTCTGGATATTTTAATTTATCCTCCATAAATTCTTTAAGAGCAACATAAGTGGGTTTTAAGCGTCTATTCTCTTCATCCGTATCTGCTGGATTTTCACGAAGCTGTTTAGCCCTGTTTGCTATAATAATAACTGCTGCATATTTATTTCCTGCTTTCTTTTTCAGGTCAATTGTTGTGTAATCAAATTTATCCATAATAACCTCCTGCTATATTTTATAGTTATTTTTTATTTTCTCATATTTATATATTGCTTCAAGAGTATCCACAACATCTCTAACCTTTTTATTTGTTAATATATAATCATATTTTTTTTGTTCTTTCAATTCTTTTTTTGCTAGATTTATACGTTTTTTGGCTTCTTCTTCTGTCTCGGTTTTTCTTTTAAATAAACGTTTTTTCAATTCTTTCAATGAAGGCGGACGTAAAAAAATTGTAATACAATCAGGTATTTTTTTTCTTATCTGAGTAGCACCTTGAACATCTATGTCCATTATAACATTTAAACCTTTATTAATTGAATTTAAAACTGTTGATTTTAATGTTCCATAATAATTATCAAGAACTTTTGCATATTCTAAAAATTTACCTGTTTTTATATATTTTTTGAATTTTTCTCTGGAGATAAAATAATAATCTCTGCCGTGTTTTTCATTTTTTCTTGGTTTGCGTGTTGTTACAGAAATTGAAAGAACAAAATCTTTTTTATGCCTTTTCATAAAATTCTTAATAACTGTTGTTTTACCAGCACCAGAAGGTGCGGAAATAATAAATATCAAACCTTTGGTTTTCATATAATTTTCTCCAGAAAATATATTAAATAATTATAAAATTATTCCAGATTCTGTGCCAATTCTCGCACTTTTTCAGACATTTCTTTTATATTTATTGCCAACGCTGTTACCTTTGATTCCTGAACCTTTGAGGTTATTGTATTTGCTTCTCTGTATATCTCCTGTGCAAAAAAATCAATCTTCCTACCTGAATTTTCTTTTTTTATTAAAAACATTATCTGCCTTAAATGAGAATTCAGGCGGACTAATTCTTCATTGATATCATATTTTTCCAAAATCTCCACAACATCCATATCAAAAAATTTTTTGTTCTGTTCTTTTGAAAACAATTCATGTATCTTCTCTCTAGTTTTTTTTATAAAATTATTCCTTACTGATAAAAAATGAGATCTTAATTCAAATACTAGCTTTTCCATCTTTAAGATATTATATTTTATATCTTTTATAAGACGCATGCCTTCCATTCTCTTGGATTTTTTAAAATCTTCAAGCGCTTTGTTAACAGCACTTTTTAATTTTTCAATTGTTATTTTACTATTACCAAATTGTGTTGATGCAACCCCTTCTACATCTTTTAAAATGTATTCAATTGGTATATCCTTTTTAACTTTAAATTTTTTGTATAAATCATTCAATTGATTATAAACATCTTTGAATAAATAATCATTAATTATAAATTTTTTTCTAATTTTTTCTAAATTAAAATTAACATAAACATCCACTCTGCCACGGATTATTCTTTCATTTATCATTTTATAAATATATGGTTCTGCTTCAAATAATTCTTGAGGCAGATGTAAAAATATTTCTTTATATTTTGAATTCAATCCTCGTATTGCTACATTGAATTCTTTTGTATTGTTTCTTCCCCAGCCAGTCATACTCTCTGGCATAATTTTCTCCTTTTTTATTTTATGAGCACAACAATAAAAGTAATAATTGATACAATAAGGGCTGTAATACCTGTATATGGCCAAAATGCAATTGAATTAAAAATATTATCAGAATATCCATACTGCCTTTTCAATTCATTTATCTCTTTTTTCAAACG
>JAOAIN010000064.1 GCA_026414685.1 Candidatus Goldiibacteriota bacterium | reverse complement strand
TAATAAAGCAGCAGAAAAAATCACCAATGATTCAATTGCATATATAAAAAATCTTGCGAGAATACGTGGAAAAAATCAAAAATGGGCAGAAGAAACAATAACAAAAAATATATCATCATCAGAGATTGAAGCATTAAAATTTAATGTAATTGATTTCATAGCAAAAGATATAGATGATTTGATTAAGAAGATGGATGGAAAAAAGATAAAAATAAATGAAAAAGAATTTGTATTAAATACAAAAGACGCAAAAATAACAAATATAGAAATGTCTGGCAAACATAAATTTGTCCATTTTCTTTCTGACCCTAATCTCACATATATTTTATTTTTAATAGGAACTTATGGAATAATATATGAACTTGCTCATCCTGGAGTTTTGTTTCCAGGAGTTGCCGGAGCTATTGCACTTGTTTTTGCATTTATTGGGTTTGAATCATTGCCAATAAATATTGCAGGATTAATTTTAATAGGTCTTTCACTTGCTCTTTTTATAGCAGAGGCTATGACCCCAACTTTTGGTGCACTTTTTACAGGTGGTATTATTACCCTAATACTTGGTTCTATTTTATTATTTCCAAGTAGGGGTATAGACAGTGCCTGGGCACCATCTTATTGGGTTATAGGTGTAATGGTTGTTATTACTACGGTATTGATAGGTATAATTCTAGTCGCAATTATTAAATCTTTACGAAGCAAAAAAATGATAAGTAAAGAAAGCATGATTGGATTAAAAGGCATAGCAGAGACAGAAATTACACCAGAAGGTGGAGTTGCGAATGTTGGTGCAGAAGAATGGAAAGCATATTCGGATGAAAAAATAGAAGCGCGAGAAGTAGTGGAAGTTATTGCTGTTGATGGATTGAAATTAAAGGTAAAAAAAATTCCAAGAAAAAAGGAGGATTAAAATGTGGGGATTAATTGTTTTGATTTTTATTCTTTTGTTTGTTATTTTACCATCGTTTTTAAAAATTGTTCAAGAGTATGAACGTTTAGTTGTATTTCGTTTAGGAAGATGCATTGGCGAAAGAGGCCCTGGCCTCGTTATTTTAATTCCATTTGTAGACAGACCCGTGCGTGTTGATTTAAGAGAATTGTATCTTGAAATACCAGAGCAGACATGTATCACAAAAGACAACGCTCCTATCTCAATTGATTTTTTAATTTACTGGAAGGTTGTTGATCCAGTAAAATCAGTTGTTCAGGTCGGGAATTTTGCTGGTGCATCACAGGGAATAGCAACAACGACTTTAAGGGCAATAATAGGTGATATTCTTTTAGATGACATACTTGCAAAGAGAGAACAGATAAATTTGCTTCTACGACAGAAACTTGATGAGGTGACAGAGAGGTGGGGTGTTAAAATTACATCTGTTGAAATAAGAGAAATAATACCACCGCGTGAAATTCAGGAAGCAATGAATAAACAGATGTCAGCAGAAAGAAACAGACGTGCACTTGTAACTGAAGCAGAAGGTAAAAAAGTGGCAGCAATTACAGTTGCCGAGGGAGAAAAACAATCTGCTATCTTAAGAGCAGAAGGAGAGCAAAAAGCTCAAATTTTACGTGCAGATGGTTATGCCAAAGCACTTGAAGAGATTTTTTCTGCAGCAAAAAATGTTGATTCAAATACGATGCTAATACAATATTTTGAAGCATTGAAAACCTTAGGATCAACTAATGCAACAAAATTTGTAATTCCAGTTGAATTAACTTCTCTTATATCCACCATTGGTTCAAAGGTAAAGGATTCAATGAAGTGAATGCCGAAATAATAACAATAGGTACAGAGTTATTATTAGGGCAAATATTAGATACCAATTCACTTTATTTGAGTAAAAAACTTGCTGAAATTGGTATAAATCTTTATTACAAAACTTCTGTGGGAGATAATATCACAAGAATTAAGGAGACGCTTTCAATTGCAGCTAACCGTTCGGATCTAATTATTATAACAGGCGGTTTGGGGCCGACTGTTGATGATGTGACACGAGATGCAATTGCAGAATGGACCGGTAAAAAACTTTTACTGGATAATGAGGTATTACATCGTATAGAGCAATTTTTTAAAAATAGAAACATAAAAATGCCTGAGAACAATAAATTGCAGGCGTATTTGCCAGAAGGCGCTTTGATTCTGGAAAATAAAGTTGGGACTGCTCCTGGTTTTATTCTTGAGCACAATTCAAGAATCATTGCCTGTGTTCCCGGTGTTCCTGCTGAGATGAAACCAATGATTGAAACAGGGCTTATACCGTATCTAATTGAAAAATATGGTGCTGGAAAATTTTTAATTCTTTCAAAAAGAATAAAACTAACGGGAATACCAGAATCACTCATAGATGAAAAAATAAAGGATATTTTTATTGAATCAAAAAATCCGACAGTTGCAATACTTGCACATCAAACAGAAATTGAAATTCGTTTAACTGCTAAAGCAGAAAATAAAGAACAGGCAATTTCTTTAATAGAAAATCTTAAAAGGGAAATTTATAATAGGCTTTCAGATAATATTTTTGGTGAAGATGATGAAACACTGGAAGAAAAGGTGGCAATTTTATTAAAAGATAAAAAATTAACCATTGCAACTGCTGAGTCATGCACAGCAGGACTTTTATCATACCGTCTTACAAATATTCCTGGAAGTTCTTTATATTTTTTAGGTGGAGTAAATACATATTCAAATGAATCAAAAATAAATTTACTTGGGGTTAAAGAAGAAACCATAAAAAAATACGGTGCAGTGAGCGAAGAGTGTGCAAGGCAAATGGCACAAAAATGCAGGGAGAAATTTGGCTCTGACATTGCAATTGCAATATCTGGTATTGCAGGTCCTGATGGTGGGACAGTAGAAAAACCAGTCGGACTCGTTTATATGGCTATTGATTTTAAAGGAGATATAAAAATTTTTAAATTTAATTTTGGCGGGTTGCGTGATGTTGTGCGTGCAAGAGCTAGTCAGATGGCATTGTTTGAACTATATAAATTATTAAAAACAAATTGAAGGTGATACATATTGATATGTAATGAAGCAGACCGTAAATTTAAATTCATTGAAGAACCATTAAAAGAACGATTGAAAAAGAATTCAATAACTAATATTTTATATTTTATCCTGACGTTCCCACTTTTATTTTTTCTTACACCTTTAATTTTGAAATATGTTGGGAAAGAAGTTTATGGTATTTGGGTTCTGACAGGAACCATACTGATATTTATTGAACTTTTTGCAAATATGCAGATGTCTTCATCGGTTTCAATATTAGTGCCAAAATTTGATCCCCAAAAAGAAGAAAAAGATATTAACGAAATCTGTAATACATTAATTGTCTTTTATTTTGTAATTTCTGTTATTGTTGGTGTTTTATATTTATTTTTTAAAAATGATATTATTAGTATTTTTTTTAAGATTGATAAACAAAATATTGAAACAACACATTTTATTTTAACAGTAAGTATTTATTTTTTTCTTATAAATTTTATAATAACTGGTTTTGCATATCTTATGGGTGGGTTTAATATTTTTTATATAAATAATATTTTACATATTATTATTGGTTACATTAGAGCCGCATTGATGGTTTTTGTTTTATTTACAGGTTATGGAATAAAAGGTATTGTTATTGTTCAGATGACAACAACATTATTTGAATCTATAATTTTGGCATTTTTTACAAAAATGGTTTTTCCTCCCCTTAGAATTGGTTTTAAATATTTCAGTTTGACAAAATTAAAAATAATGTTAGGTATTAGTATTAAACTATTATTTTCAAGAATAGCAGTTCAAATAAATAATAATATAGATAAATTGATTTTAGGATATTTTTTAAACCCAGTTATTATTGCTTATTATCAACTTGGTTCAGGAATTGCAAAGTATATAACAAGTGTGCCTGAAATGCTTGGTGTTTCTTCACTGCTTCCTGCAGCATCGGAATTAAAAACAAAAAAACAAAGTGAGAAGATAATTATTCTATATAACAGGGTAAACAAATATATTTTTTTTATTGCATTGCTTTTATGTTCGGGTTTTATAATCTTCGGAAGAGAATTCATTAATTTGTGGTTGGGTAAAGGCTATGACGATGCATATATAGCACTTACAATTTTAAGTATTGCTTATACTCTGGGAGTTGCTGGATTAGTGGCGATGAATTTATTAAATGGAATGGAAAAGATAAATGAAACCATGACTGTATCAATTATATGTGCGATAATTAATATAATATTGAGTGTAATTTTAACTAAATTTTATGGTTTAAAAGGTGCTGCTTTTGGGACACTTATTTCAATGGGACTCGGAGCAATTTTGTATTATATATTGTTTTATAAAATAGTTCAAAGCCATTTGAATTTAATAGATGTTTTAATAAAACCATTAGTTTGTATTTTATTAGCATTTGTTTGCAATTACTTTATTGAGAAGCAAATTGGTGAAAATATAAACTGGATTTTGTTTTTTGGGAAAATAATTATTTTTTCTATCATATACTTTTTAATGGCTAATTTTGTTGTTAGGCAATTTGATGATTATGACAGAGATATAATAAAAAACTATATTCCGTTTTTAAAAATTATTAAATAAAAATTTATTATATTTTTTAAGTTAGCGCAGAACATTCAAGCTTATCCATGCAACGGTTTTGTAATTTATTTTTGTCTTTTTGATTTAAAAAATTTTTTTATTATCTCTGCGCATTTGTTTTTTAAAACATCGCTGGTTACGTTTACTCTGTGGTTATTTTTTTTGCTATTTATTATATCAAATACACTACCACATGCTCCGGTTTTAGGATCAGAAGCACCAAAAATGAGATTTTTTATCCTGGCAAGTATTATTGCACCTACACACATAGCGCAGGGTTCAAGCGTTACATATAGGGAAGTGTCTATCAATCTTTCATTATTTAATTTTTTAGCAGCTTTTTTAATTGCAAGTATTTCTGCATGTGCGGTTGGGTCTTTTTTGGTTTTTATTAGATTATGAGCTCTTGCAATTATTTTGTTGTTATAAACAATAACTGTACCTACTGGAACTTCATCTTTTTTATATGCTTTTTCTGCTTCTTTTAATGCCTGTCTCATAAATTTTTCATATAACATATGAAACCTTTTTATAAAAAAATGGCGTGCCCGGCAGGAGTCGAACCTGCGACCCCTTGATTCGTAGTCAAGTGCTCTATCCACTGAGCTACGGGCACACCAAATTAGAGTATTAAAAGTTAAAATCTGAAATTAGAACAAAATTATTAATAATTATCAAGTAACAATTTTCAATTTCCAATTAAGAAAATTTTTTATATTCACTGGTTTTAAACCTACAAAATTTTAAATTGCAGAGACGTGTTTTTTAAGTGCGTCTCATTAGAAAGTAATTATATGATATTTTTAGTTTTTAAACAACATTAAGTTTTTTAAAAAGCATTTTTTACAATATATAAAAGCAATATAAACTAGTAATTTTTATGATTTGATTTTGGATATATAATTGATTTATAACAATTATTTTTTTTAAATTTAAAACTATGATGTTTTGGTGAATAGCATTTTAATTTTAAAGTTTCTGACTTGTCTGATTGTTATTTGAAGCTATGACTGGCGGAGAGGAGAGGATTCGAACCCCCGGTGCCAAAATTGGCACAACTGATTTCGAGTCAGTCGCTTTAGACCACTCAGCCACCTCTCCGTTGATTAGCATGACTGAAATTATAAATTATAAATTGTTTTGATTAAATTTTTCATAAAATTTTGGCGGAGAGAGTGGGATTTGAACCCACGAAGCCCTTTTGGAGCTTACACGCTCTCCAGGCGTGCTCCTTAAACCGCTCGGACATCTCTCCGCAAAATTTTTAAACTTTATAATGTAAATTAATATAAATAACATCAAATAGTGTAAAATTCAAGCAAGAAAGAAGCTCTTTTGTAGCTTACATGATTTCAGGCTCGCTATTAGTAGCTTATCCTTAAACTGCTTAAACCATTTCTGCGCAGGATAGACATAAGTAATTTTAAAATAGCGATTGGTGCAAAATATAATTTTTAATAAAAAGAACATCAGAAAATCGCAGTTAAAACATGGTAGTTATGTTTATAGAATATCAATTTACGATTTTCTACAATCTATCATTATGGTATATTGTTGGTGGAGCAGAGCGGGATCGAACCGCCGACCCCAGCGTTGCGAACGCTGTGCTCTCCCAACTGAGCTACTGCCCCAAAAAAGCTTTTATAAATTTTACAAAATATGATATGTTAAAGCAATAATAAAATATTTATAAAAAATGTTCAGAAAAGATGTTCGTTGAATATTTTTGTAAGGAATGTTCGTTAAACACGACCTAAAAAAATTTGCATCATTAACGAACATATTTAAGGAACATTATTTAAAAAGGAGACAACATGGATTTAATTACAATTTTAGGTATTGCTATAGGACTTGCAATGGACTGTTTTGCAGTTGCAATATCAACCGGAACAGGAACAAAAAAAATAAACAGATGGACTCCATATATTATGGCTTTTCTTTTTGGCTTTTTTCAATTTGGTATGCTTATAATTGGTTGGGCAGGAACATCTACCTTTAAAAAATATATTATTAATTTTGATCATTGGATTGCATTTCTGCTTCTTTTATTTGTAGGAATAAAAATGTTAAAAGAAGGTTTTGAAACAGAAGAAGATAAAGAAAAAACAGATTACAGTTCATTTAAAATGCTAATGTTACTTTCTTTTGCAACTTCTTTTGATTCATTAGCGGTTGGTATTTCTTTTTCTTTAATAGATATTAAGATATTTCTACCTGCTATTATAATTGGTTTGATGTCATTTTTATTTACTGGGGTCGGATTTATTATAGGTAAAAAAACAAGTGAATTATTTGGAAAAAAAGCAGAAATAATAGGTGGATTAATACTCATATTTATTGGTTTAAAAATACTTATAGAACATTTAAGATAAAAAAAATCCAAATATGTTATTATTGGGGAAATATGTGTAAATATGTATATTAAATAGTTTAATCAAGTATCATTATTCAATATCTTTCAGTATTTTCAAGGCCTAATTAAAATTGACAACATGAAAATATTATTGTATTATAATATTTAAGAATAGGATTTAAATTTCAGGAGGATGATTATAGATGGTAACGGAAGATGATATAATAAATCAATATGGAAAAAGGTATACAAAGGGACAATATATATTTAGGGAAGGGGATCATGGTGAAGAGATGTTTATAATTCATACTGGGAAAGTCAATATTACCAAAAGAACAGATGAAGGGGAAAAAATACTAGTAACCCTTGGACCAGGTGATTTTTTTGGAGAAATGGCAGTAATTGATAAAGGCCCTAGGTCTGCTTCTGCAATAGCCGCGGAAGATACCGTATGTATTGTTTTAGATGAGGATTTATTTGAACAGCAGATGCAAAGAAATGCAAAAATAGTTAAAAAGATACTTAAAAATATGAGCGCTCGGCTTAGAGCAATGAATGAGCAATTACAGAATCTTACTACAAAAGATTATAATATGCGTGTTGTGAATGCTCTTTTAATCCATGTGAATAAAAATGGCGATAACTCTCCCTTACCTTTGCAGACACTGATAGAGCAGACAGGTATGGAAGATTATAAGGATAAATTACACGAAATATTAAGTTCAATGGAAAAAGCCAAAGTTGTCACAATTTCTGGCGATACAATAATTGTTTCAAGTTCTGCTAACATTGAAAAATACAAACATTATCTTGAAATGAAAAAGGTATTTGGTGAAAGTTAAGAAAAGTGAAAAAATTAAGGGAAATATTTTTTTTAATTATTATTTTTGTTTTTTGTTTTCTTTATTTTAAATACAATGAGGCAATAAAATCATTTTTTTTTATTCAATTTCAAAGATTTCTTCCTGATAAAATAAATACACAGAAAATTCTTCTGGTAAATGATGAATTTTCACTCGGGGATTATAATAATTTGTTTAGTATTATATCAAAATCAGAAAATTCTGTAGCTGTTATATTACCACAATTATTTAATATAAAAATTGGAGATTATGTTGAAAGCTTGACTTCAGAAGAAATGAAGAAAACACAGGAAGAATATAAGGAATTTATTTTTAAACTTGCAGAAACGCCTAATATAATACTTGCCGGTTTTATAGATAATTTAAATACAAATACAAAGTTAAACATTGATCCATGTGTGTTCAAATATTTTAAGGCAGAAGATTTAAAGTTAAATTTAAAAAAATTCAATTATATAAAAGTAAACAATCAGAAAATCTGGTTAACGGCACCTGATATTGGTTTTTATCAAAACTTTGAGTATTATCCTTATAAAATTTCAATTCTTTATAATTTTAATAACTGTGTCATCATAAATATTGCAATTGAAGCGATTAGGAAATATTATAAATTAAATAAAAAATCAATAAGTTATTCAAATAATATGTTAAAAATAGGAACAATTGTAAATGTTCCTGTTTCAAAATCAGGAGAAATAATAATTTATCGGAATAACGAAAAAATTAAAATTTATAATCTTAATGAATTTTTAAAACTTTCTGCAGATGAAATCAATGATAAAATTATAATTATAAAAAGTAAAAATATAAATGAAAATACCATGGTTAGCCTAAGTATGCTTATTGCAAGTTTGATGCAAAATATATATATATATTATTCATCAATATTAAATTATATTATGGGTTTTATTTTATTTGTAATATTTTTATTTTTTTATAGGTTATTAAAAATTCATTATGGCATAACTTTAATGATAATTATAGAAATCTGTATTATTGTTTCCACTTTTTTATTATTGAATAGAAATATTTATCTTGATTTTGTGCTTTTTTCTCTTGTTAATTTTATTACTTTTTTTTCAGTTTATTATTTTAAAATATACAATACAGTTGTTGAATTTAATATGAGAGCTGGGGTTATCAGAGATTATGTAAATGAACATTCACTTAAACATATATTGCATAAAAATATTGATATCAAAATAACAAATACTTGGTTTCCAACATTTGTTGTTTATATTATTTTTTCAAAAGAAATAGCAGAAAATATAAATGAAATAAAGAAAGATTTTGATAAAATCAAAGATATATTATATAATTTTAAAAAAGAATTTTTTATAAAGTTAATCAACGAAAAGGATATCGCAATTATCTTTGCTGATGAAATTGATATAAAAGCATTAATACGGTTTTTATTTGAAATCAGGGGTCTGATTACAGAAAATAAATATAATATTGTCTTAAATCGCACAGAGGTGTATACTTATTTATATGGTAAGCAATTGGTATTTGTAGATAAAAACATAGAGATAAGAATAAATGCGGAAAATATTGAAAAAAAGAGATATATTTTGGTTCCGGAAAAGGATATACAGCAGTATATTAATTATATTAAATTTCAAAAAAATATAAATGTAGGTGGAATTTTATATTTTAATGCAGTGGGTTTAAGAGAGGAGGTTTAAATGAAAATAAAAGTGCTTGGATGTTATGGCGGGCAATTGCCCGGTAAAAACAACACAGGTTTTTTATTAAATGACGATATTTTAATTGATGGTGGAACTATAGCATTGTCAGCGGATATAAAAACTCAGAGAAAAATTAAAAATATTTTATTATCTCATCCCCATCTTGATCATGTTGGAGCAATTCCTTTTTTTGGGGTTAATGTAACAAGCAATAAATCTCGGAGTGTAAATATTTATGGCACTATGTTTACCATAAATGCAGTAAAAAATTATATAATGAATGGTGTAATATGGCCAGATTTTACAAAAATAAAAAATTCTGCAGGAAATTATGTTTTTGAATATAAAACAATAATTACTAATAAATGGTATGATATAGATGGATATAAAGTAAAAGCTATAGCAGTAAATCATACAATTCCAACAAATGGGTATATTATAGGGCAAGGGGATAAATATGTTTTATATAGCGGCGATACAAAAGAAACAGATGAAATTTGGATGGAAGGAAAAAAACTTGGTGATAAATTAAAAGCAATTTTTGTTGAAACTGCATATCCTGATAATCTTATAGAACTTGCTGAGAAAAGCTATCATCTTACACCTTCTTCTTTATATAACCAGTTGAAAAAGTTAGGGAAAATAAAACCAAAAGTTTTTATCTATCACATGAAACCAGAATATGAAAAAATTATAGAAAGAGAAATAAAGAAAATTAAAGATTACAGGATTATTTTAACAAGAGAAACAAAAACATATTTTATTATATAGAATGATAATTTTTAGAAACGCTAGGAAAAGTGATATTGCCCAAATTCTTGAGATTGAAAAAATATCTTTTATAAGTCCATGGGGTAGAGTTGCTTTTGAATGTGAGATTTCCAAAATGCTTGTTGGCAATGGTATCTTTCAAGTTGCCGAGGATAAAGAAAATAATAAAATTTGTGGTTATGTTTGTGCAAATATAGTTATTGATTATATTCATATACTCAATCTTGCAGTTGCACCTGATTATAGAAGAAAAGGCATAGCAAAAGAGCTTATTAGGAGAGTAGAAGCAGATGCAATTAAAAGAAAATATTATGGAATTACTCTTGAGGTTTGTGAAACAAATGAAGCTGCAATAAATCTATATAGAAAATTTGGTTTTATTATTAAAGGAAAACGTGAAAAATATTATGAAAATAAAGAAGATGCTTTAATAATGTGGAAAATGCTGTAATTGTTGCAACAAGATTTACTCCATACCTAATAAAGGGTAATGAAAAGGGATTTTATTAAGCCATCTTCAGGTAAGAAGGAAGATACGGTTTTAGCTGATTTGAACCAGTAAATTGAGCAGATTTTATGTAATCAAAAAATGTTTTTACTGCGTCAAATAAGGTGAAAAATGAGTATAAGAGATGACAGAGAAATAATAAATGATATTAAAAGTGGTTCTATTCATGCAATGGACGAACTCATAAAAAAATATCAGAAAAGAGTATATAATACTATTTATGGATTATGTATGAATTATGATGTTGCCTGGGATGTCTCTCAAGATGTGTTTGTAAAGGTTATAAAAAATATAAAAAGTTTTAAGGAGCAAAGCAGTTTTTGGACATATTTATATAGAATTGTCATAAATGCTTTTTATGATTGGACTAGAAAAGAAAAAACCAAGAAAAGAGCAACTACAAATTTTTCTGATATGACAACTGATGATAGTAAAAGAAGTTATGAAGTGAAGGATATGATTAATATTGAAGAGGATTTTGATAGAAAAATGCTTGAAGAAAAAGTAAAAAAAGGACTTGATGATCTGACTGATATACAGAGACAGGTCTATATTTTAAAAAATATTGAAGGAATGAAAATAAGAGAAATTGCTGAACTACTTAAAATTTCAGAGGGAACTGTTAAATCTCATTTAAGCAGAGCAATGGAGAAATTAAGTGTCATTTTGAAAGGATGATTAGATATGAAAAAAGAATGTGAATTCTTCAGAGACAAATTACTGGACTATAGTATGGATGAACTTGATGCAGATATTGTAGAAAAGGTTAAAGCTCATCTTGAAATCTGTCCCGACTGCTGGAAGATTGTAGATGATTATAAAAAGATAAATTCAATTACCGTAAATGTTTTAAAGGTGGATTTTTCTGATGATATATGGGAAATGGAAAGAAAAGAGATAATAAGAAGAGTAACTCAAAAGATTGATTTAAAAAAAGAAATCATAAGGATATTAAAAATATTATTCACTGTAAAACGTGTTTTAACAGCGGCTGTGGTCACAATTTTACTTGTGACCTGTATTACGTTTGGTGGAATTCAGTATAAAAAAAATCAGGAACTAAATAAAGAAAAAATAATTATTGAAAATATTGGATTGCTTGAAAATCTAGAGATTTTAGAACGACTTGATTTTTATAAAAAATTAGGAGAAAAAAGAACTAATTTATGAAATATAAAAAATTAATTATTATATTTTTCTTGATTATTTTTTTATTCAATATATTAATTTATGGAATGGGCAACCAAAAAAATCTTGCCAAGAAATCCCAAGAAATATTTAAGGAAAATAATCAGGCAGAAGAAGAATTGATAAAAGACCTTGAAATCCTTGAAAATTTTGAAATGTTTATTAATTTTGATTTTTTTAAAGATATTGCAGATGAAAATGAATGAAAGAGGTATTTTTATGAAAAAAAATATTTTAGTTTTATTGTTTTTAATATATATATTTTTTTCTTTTGCTAATGAAAAACAGGTAAATGAAAAAAAATTAATGCCTATACCAACAGAAATTGCACAGGATGAATCATTTAAACTTGCAATGGAAAAATGGAAAAAATTATCATATTCAGAAAAGAAGAAAATAAGAGAGATATATAAGAAATGGAAAAATGTTCCTCCACATCAAAAAGCATGGATAATAAATAACTATAAAAAATATAAATCAATGCCGCCTTGGAAAAAAGATAGAATATTAAAAGCATATGAGGAATGGAATAAACTTTCTCCACAGATGAAAAAATTATTAATTGAAAGATATAAAGAATGGAAAAAATTACCTGCCAAAAAGAGAGTTGAATTAAAAAAGATTTATAAAGAATATAATAAATTATCTCCGCGAGAAAAAAATAAGATAAGAAAAAAATTATCACTTAATAATTAATTTTTTTTCAAATAATCATTTAATAGATTTATAACTTAGTTAAAGCGGTTAAATTATATTATTAAATTTAAAAAAATTAATCTTGACAAATAGTGTTTTATAATATAAAATTTTATTGCAATATTAAAAATAAGTGCAACTTTTATTAATAAATATTGTCTAAAAATTAAATTGATTAAATTTTTAAATTTAAAAAGAAGGGACAATATGAAAACAAGGGGTAGTGAACTTTTTAAATTAATTATATTTATGTCTCTTTGTTTATTTATTTCAACAATATTATATGCAGGCCGACCACGTGTCCTATCAGTGACAATGGTGCCACCAGCTCCAAATTTTGGACAAGTAGTAACAGTAACAATAGAATTCTGTGCAAATCAGCAACCAGCAGAATTAGCAATAGCAGTGTCAAGTTATTCA
>JAOAIN010000044.1 GCA_026414685.1 Candidatus Goldiibacteriota bacterium | reverse complement strand
AGAACTTGGTGGTTATAATAATGCATTTACATCTTATGATGCCACAAATTATGTTATTGTTGTCCCTTCTGAAAATATTGAAAAGGTAATAGAAATTCAGTTTGATGCACTAACTGCATCTGTTTTTGATGAAACAGAAATCAATAAAGAAAGAGAAGTTATAATAGACGAACTTAAAAGGGGACAGGATAATCCAGATATTTTTATAATGCAGAAACTTTTCAATATGAGTTTTGATGCATATTATAAAGATCCCATTATCGGCTATGAAGAAAACTTAAGAAAATATAATCGTAATTCAATAGTTGATTTTTTTAAAAAATATTATATTCCGGATAACATGGTCATTGTAATTTCCGGCGATGTTAATCCAGAAAAAATAATTAAGGTCATTAAAAATACTTTTGGAACTTTACCTGGTAGAAAAACCAGTGAAATTTTTTATTCTTCTAAAAAAGATAAAAATATATCTTTTAAATACAATACTTTTTCAGGTGAAATTGAGTCTAGATATCTAATGATAGGATTTCCCATACCTGATATTCTCTCTGATGATACTCCTGCAATAGAAATACTAGCTAGATTAATGGGTGGTTTTGAAAGTTCAAGATTATATCAGAAATTAAAAGAAGAAAAAGAATTTGTAGATAATATTGACATGGATATTTTTACAGGTAAATTCGGTGGTATATTAATAATTTCAGGAATAATTAGAGAAGGTAAATATACAGATGTTCTTGGAGAGATTTTTAAAGAGATTGAAAAGATTAAAAAATATGGAGTAACACAGGAAGAATTAAACAGAGTTAAATCAGATATTTTAAGAGAAAAGGAAAAAGAATTGATGAAAGTTGAGAATGATGCTTTTAACCTAGGTTTTTTTGAAATTTTAAGTGATTATAAGGAATATTATAAATATTATGATAGATTAAGACGGGTGCTTGAAACAGATATTTTAAATGTTGCTTCTAAATATTTAGATTCGGATGCTGCTTCAATTGTACTTTACTATCCAAAAAAGAAAGAAAAAGAATTTAAGAATTATAAAGAACCAGAAAAGATAAAAAGCTTAATAATGCCATCCACAGAAAAAAAAGAGATGAAAAAGACAGAAGTGCAGTTAATTGAAATGAAAAATGGGATGAAATTAATACATAAAAAGCAGACCAATACAAATATTGTTGCCGCTAAGTTTTTATTTCCAGGTGGAGTAATATATGAAGGAAGTTTCTATAATGGTTTATATAAAGGAATAACAAATCTGATGATTGAAACTATGATGAAGGGGACAAAAAAGCGAAGTGCCAAGGATATAGCAAAAAGAATTGATGAGTTGGGAGCAGTATTTATCCCAGGTGTTTCAAAAGAATATTTCAGCTGGTCCATGGAAGTTATGAATACAAATTTTGAAAATTTAATTGAGTTATTTTCTGATATCATTTTCAATCCTTCTTTTGAAATTGAAGAAATAAGAAAAGAGAAAGAAGATATAATAAATAAATTAAGTAGATTAAAGGATCGTCCCGAAGAATATGCTTTTAAATTATTTAATGAAGAATTTTTTGAATGGCATCCATATGGATATTATCCACTAGGTACAACATATTCTGTTAAAGTTATACCCGCCCGTTTTTTAAAAGAATGGCATGATAAATTCTTTGTGCCCGATAATTTGATTGTTTCTGTAGTGGGTAATGTTGATATTGATTATGTAAAAGATATACTGGAAAAATATCTGAATAAATGGGAAAAATCACAGAAAATAAAAATAAATTTGCCTGTAAAAATTTCATACAGTCAGAAAACGAAAAGAGAAAAAATAGAAAAAAATCAAAGTCATATCATAATTGGTTTTAAAGGTCCGAAGACAAACAGCGATGATTATTTTACTTTTAGAGTGTTAGATACTATACTTAGCGGTGGTATGGATTCAAGATTATTTTATGAAATAAGAGATAAGAAAAATTTATGTTACAATATCTTTTCCACTTTTGATAGATTTATAGAAAACGGTGCTTTTAAAATATATGCTGCCACTTCTCCAGAAAACGAAGAGAAATTGGAAGAAGAGATTTTTAATGTTTTAAAAGATCTTGTGAAAAATAAGGTGACAACAAAAGAAATAAAAGCAGCAAAGAATTATATAAATGGTATGTATAAATTTGGGTTTCAGGATTATATGGCACAGGCGGATTCTTATTGCATGTATGAGTTCTGGGGTCTGGGGTATAAACAGGTTGATAAGTTTCTTGATAGAATCAACGCTGTGAAAAAAGATGATATTGAAAGAATAATAGATAAATATATCAATTTGGATGAATGCACAAAAGTAATATTGAGTTCAAAAAAAAATGAAAAGGAGGAAAAATGATACCGATTAAAACATTATCAAAAAAGAATTTTAGAAAATATGGTCTGATACTTGAACCAGCGGATAAGAAAAAAATTTTCACAGTTTTATGTGGCGATAAGGGTTCAAAAGGCTGGCGCATTGGCTATGTGATGTTAGGCCCTGAAAAAGTTACCACCCTTGAAGCACATCCTGAATCAGATGAGACATTTGAGCCGGTTTTTGGCATTTCAATACTGCTTGTTGCTGAAAAAAACAAGCCCGATAGTATTGAAGCGTTTCTGCTTGATAAAGGTGTTTTGGTTAAAAAGGGTGTTTGGCATGGTTTGCGGGTTTTATCTGAAAAAGCAGGGATAAAAGTAACAGAAAATTATGAAGTGGCTTCTATTTTTCATAAATTAAAAAAACCTATTGATATTAATTTTGT
>JAOAIN010000116.1 GCA_026414685.1 Candidatus Goldiibacteriota bacterium | reverse complement strand
CTGGTGCTCCATCTATGGTAATCAAATCAATTTCAGCATTTGAACCCCATGCAAGAGCCATAGCAAGTTCTCTTAAAGAATATGCACCTGTTTTTAATGTTATTCTCTTATAACCAAGTTTACGTAATCTTTTTACTTCTGTATAAAAACTTTCTTCATCAACAAATCCAAGACGACTATGTCTTTCAAATTCTTTTAATGAGCCATCTTTAAATGCTGCTTGATTAACAGGATCTGATGGATCGGGAGTAACTATGTATCCACGCTTTTGTAATTCAAGAGCGCGCTCTAAACTCTTTACTTTTATTTCTCCACCTATACATTTTGCTCCTTGACCCCATTTAAGTTCTATAGTATCAAGTCCATGTTTATCTATGAGATACTCTGCAACACCAAGTCGTGTATCTTCCACATTCATCTGAACAAGTATTTCCCCCATACCGCTCACTGATTGATATCTTTTATATGTTTCAATTCTTCTATCCATTTCTGGTGATTTTGTAACTTTACCATTTTTATCTCTTTCAAGTCCTGGGTCAATACCACATACATTTTCACCACAAACAATCGTAACACCAGAAATTGCAGCACCAGCTGCAAAATGCTCCCAGTTGACACGTGCAATTTCAGTAGAACCTAAAGCACCTGTAAAAATTGGCACTGCCATTTTTCTTTTTATCTTCCAACCATATTCTGTCTCTGTATTGACATTAGGAAATCTTGCATTATCTGGATTTGCTTCCATATTATCTGGGAGTCCTTTTGCGCCAAGTGCATATCCTTGAATATTTAAATGAGAATAATCAACTGGATAATTTTTATCTGCACCCGCAGTTACCTCACCAAACGGTCCTGGATAAATTAGTTCTCTACCTCTAAAAGATGCTTTAAAAATTTCACAATTGCCTGTGCAACCATCAATACATCTTGAACAAATACCACTCATTGGAACAACATTTTTTGATCTATTAAATGTTCTAGTAGCGTCATTTGCATTGGGTTGTCTTAAATTCATTTTATACTCCTCCACTTTTTACAATTTTGCTTATTTGTTCTGAAACATCATTGTTCCAAAATAAATAAGCAATATTATTTATTGCTGGAAACATCTTTGCCTCCAGAAATTTTTTTATTCAATTCCATTGATAATATAATTGCCTCTGCTATTTCTTTTAATGGCTTACATAAATCCATTGCTTTCTTTCTCATAGTCGTATACGCCTCTTCTTCAGACATATTATTTATTTTCATTAAAATCCCTTTTGCACGTTCTATTAATTTTCTTGTTTCCAATGCATCTTTGGCTTTTACCGTCTCTTCTTCCAATTGAGCATTAGCTATAGCAACAGCTGCAAGATTTGCAACAGAAGAAAGCATCTTTATTTCATCTTCGGAGAATATATGTTCATTTGTTGTATAAACATTTATGACACCTATTGTTTTTGATTTAAAAATCATAGGTACAGCAAGCATTGATTTTAATCCCTCGCGTCTTGCTATCTCAGGATATTTATAACTTGGTTCTTTTAATACATCTATTGCGCTTATTGGTCTTTTTTCTTTTATTGCTTTGCCACTTAATGACTGTCCAATTTTAAGGTTTGGTTTTGTTCTGTATTCCTCACTCAATGACTGAGTTGCTTTTATTATTAGTTCTTGTTTTTCTTCATCAAATAACATAACAGAACATATTTTATAATCCATAACTTCTGCAACAACATTAACTATAGTTTTTAAAATATCTGTTAAATTGCTATTTTCCACTATTGATTTACTTATATTCATCAATGCTTCAATTTGTTTTTTTATTTCTTCTTTTTTATAAATCTGTCTCGTATTTGAAAAAGAAGGCGCAAGTAAAGAAGAAATAGAAAAAATAATATTTCTATCCTTTAAATCATATTGTTTATTTTCTCTGCCGATTAAAATAATACCTATAAACTCGCCTATGTTTATAATTGGAACAATAATACAAAAAATATTATGATTTATATTTAATTTTTCAGATATAAATGAAAAATTTTTTTCAGAATTCATAACAGGATTTTTTAATTTTAACAATTCATTTTTTTCATTTGTATTTAAAATAATTTGTTGTGGAAAAAAATTGTTTTCATCCATTGTTCTCTTAATAAGACATTTTAATTTATTTTCTTCCAAAATATATACTATATAAAATAAACTTTTGAAATTTTTTATAATTAACTCACTTGAATTGACAAGTATATCAGTGACAGATGTCCCAGAAGTTATCAAACTAACTATTTGTGGCAATATTTCTTTTTTTTCTCTTCTAGTGGTATTTCTCTTTATTTTTATGGTATTTCTCCGAACTTTCAGTTTCATTATAATAACCTCTTTTTATAAAACAACAGAAACTCTCCCTATCAAGCCCCTATGCTTAAAGGAAGAATAAATATTAAATTAGGTTTTCAATCACAATTACTTAATGAGATTGAAAACATAATTATTTTATAGCTGGCACAACAATGCACCATTAATTTATAAATTTAACTTGGTTAATAATTATATATTTTTTTGTTTCAAAGTCAAGATAAAACCCAGAGGCGAAAAATTTATAATTAATTATTTCTTAACTTTTTTTTGAAAATAATATTTTACAAAAAATATTGAGTTAAAATATAAATTAATTAAGAAAAATATATTTCCTAATTTACAAACACGATTATTTACAATATCTTAATATATATTTTATTTATATATTTTTCATTAAAAATTTATTTATCTCTTTTGCTACATTTTTACCTTCTGCTATCGCCCATACAATTAGTGAAGGGCCTCTACCGGCATCTCCTGCAACAAATACTTTTTCATTTGATGTTTTGTAACTGCTGTCTCTTTTTATGTTACCACGATTATCAAGTGCAAGTCCTAAATTTTCTATAAGTTCATTTTTTTCTACGCTGGTAAATCCCATAGATAAAATAACCATATCAGCATTAATTTCAAAATAAGTTCCTGAAATTTCTTTAAATTCCGGTTTTGGATTTTTTATAAAATCACACTTTGCACATTTTATTTTATTTACTTTACCATCTTTTCCTATAAATTCTTTTGTTATAATTGACCATTTTCTTTCAACTTCTGCCTCTTCATGGCTTGTGGATTTTCTAAATACAAAAGGATAATAAGGCCAAGGTTGGTCAGAAGGTCTATCTTTTGGTGGCTGTGGCATTATTTCAATCTGTACCACACATTTTGCTTCTTGTCTTATAGCAGTGCCCACACAATCAGCGCCTGTATCACCACCGCCTATTACAACAACTTTTTTACCTGCTGCATCTATTATTTCCCCATCTATTTTTTCTCCAGAAACTCTTTTATTTGTTTGTGTTAGATAATCTACCGCTTGATATATACCTTTTAATTCTCTACCTGGTATATTCAAATCCCTCGGAACTCTACATCCTATTGCTACAACTATTGCATCAAATTCAGAAAGTAATTTAGTAACTGGATAATCTTTTCCTACCGCAACTTTTGTTATAAACTTTATACCTTCTTTTGTCATTAAATTTATTCTTCTATCTATAATATACTTTTCCAGTTTAAAATCAGGTATACCGTATCTTAAAAAACCACCAACTTTTTCATCACGTTCAAACACTGTGACATTATGACCATAATAATTCAAATAATAAGCAGCAGAAAGACCAGCTGGTCCAGAACCAACTACAGCAACTTTTTTATCTGTTCTTTTTATATTTGTTAAAGGTTTTATATATCCTTCTTTAAATGCTTTTTCTATAATTGCAAGTTCATTGTCTCTTATTGTAACAGGGCTATCATTAATTCCTAATACACATGCATATTCGCAAAGCGCAGGACAAACCCTACCTGTAACTTCAGGTAAAGGATTTGTAGCATTTAAAAGTAAAAACGCCCCTTCCCATCTGCCGCGATGGACATGGTCATTCCATTCTGGAATGTAATTTCCTATAGGACAACCCCAGTTGCAAAAAGCTGTGCCACAATTCATACATCTTGATGACTGTTCTTGTGTTTTTTCTTCTGGATGTAAAATTACAATACTATTATAATCTTTGATCCTCTCACAAACGGGTCTGTATGAAAATGTCTCTCTTTTTGTTTTTAAAAATCCAAAATTATCAGCCATCCAAGACCTCCTGCAATTCTGCTTTTTCCTTTACCACTTTCTTTCTTAAAAGATTTTTGTATTCTGTTGGGAATACTTTTATGAATTTTTTTAACTCATAATCAAAATTATTAAGTATTTCTTCTGCTCTTTTGCTTTTTGTATATTCATAATGTTTAATACACATATCTTTTATCAATTGTATATCATTTTTATCCAAAGTTTCTAATTCAACCATTTCCAAATTACATTTTTCTCTAAAATTTCCTTCTATATCATAAACAAAAGCAACACCACCAGACATACCTGCTGCAAAATTTCTACCTGTTTTACCAAGAACTAAAACCACACCTCCAGTCATATATTCACATCCATGGTCTCCAACACCTTCTACCACTGCATGAACACCAGAGTTTCTAATACAAAAACGCTCTCCAGCTACGCCATTTATATATGCTTCACCTTTTATTGCTCCATAAAAAGTTGTATTACCAATTATTATATTTTCTTCTGGTTTTATATCTGAATTTCTATCAGGATAAATAATAATTTTCCCACCTGTTATTCCTTTACCAACATAATCATTTGCCATACCTTCTAATTCAAATGTTATTCCTTTTGCAAGCCATGCACCAAAGGACTGACCTGCAACTCCCCTGAAATGACACCATATAGTATCTTCTGGTAGATATTCTTCTCCATATCTCTTACATACTTCATAGCTTAACATGGTTCCAGTAGTTCTATTTATATTTTTTATTTCTAATTCTATTTTTACCTTTTCTTTTTTATCTAATGCATTTTTTGTTAGTGAAATTAATTTTTTATCTAGTATGTCATCTATCTCATGATCCTGTTTCTTTGTGCAATAAACATCAATTTTTTCTTGAACAGTTGGTTTCCATAAAATTTTAGAAAAATCAATATTTTTTGCTTTCCATGGTAGAATATCATAATCAACTTCTAGTAAATCTGTCCTGCCTATAAGTTCATTTATGGTTTTAATACCAAGAGAAGCCATAATTTCCCTAACCTGCCTTGCAAGAAACTTAAAATAATTTTCAAGATATTCAGGTTTGCCTGGAAATCTTTCCTGTAATATTGGGTCCTGTGTTGCAACACCCAAAGCACAGTTATTTAGATGGCAATGACGAAGCATAACACAGCCCAAAACAACAAGAGCTGTTGTTCCAAAACCATATTCTTCTGCACCTAAACATGCTGCAACTATTATGTCCTTACCTGTTCTTAATTGTCCATCTGTTTGTAACCTAACTCTACTTCGTAAATCATTTAAAACAAGTGTCTGGTGTGTCTCAGCAAGTCCCAACTCCCATGGAAGACCAGCATGCATTATAGAAGCTTTTGGAGATGCACCTGTGCCTCCATCACCACCAGATATTAAAATCATATCTGCATGAGCTTTTGCAACACCTGCTGCAACTGTTCCTACTCCTGGTTCTGCTACGAGTTTCACACTTATACGTGCTTCTGGATTTGCATTTTTTAAATCAAAAATTAATTGTTTTAAATCTTCTATAGAATAAATATCATGATGTGGCGGTGGTGAAATAAGAGTAACTCCGGGTGTTGTGTATCTTGTTTTTGCTATTATTTCACTCACCTTATGTCCTGGTAGTTGACCACCTTCGCCTGGTTTTGCACCTTGGGCTATTTTTATCTGTATCTCTTCTGCATTTGTAAGATAATTAATAGTTACACCAAATCTACCTGATGCTACCTGTTTTATTGCGCTTCTCTTCCAATCACCATTAGGTAATTTTTTAAATCTTTCAGGATCTTCTCCCCCTTCACCGGTATTTGATTTTGCACCGAGCCGATTCATTGCGATTGCTATTGTCTCATGTGCATATTTACTTATAGAACCAAAACTCATTGCACCAACTGCAAATCTTTTTATGATTTCCTGTTCGGGCTCAACCTCATCAAGTGGGATTGGATTTTGTTTTTTAAATTTTAATAATCCTCGCAAAGTTACAGGTTGATCTTTCTGGTTATCAACGAGTTCTGTAAATTTTTTAAATTTCTCATAGTCCCCATTTTTTACAGAATCCTGCAAAGCTGATATAGTTTCTGGATTCCATAAATGCTTCTCTCCATCTTTTTTCCACTGGTAAATACCGCCGGTTTCAAGAATATCTATATCTTTACCATTTTTTGAAAATGCTTCACTGTGTCTTATGAATGTCTCTTTTACAATCTCTTCAAAACCAACACCACCTATTCTAGACACAGTACCTGTAAAACACTTATCTATTACCTCTTTATGTATGCCAAGCGCTTCAAATATCTGTGCACCTTTATAACTGTTAAGGGTGGAGATACCCATTTTTGACATTACTTTTAATATACCTTTATGAAGTGTCTTTCTATAATTCTCTATTGCTTTCTCATAAGATACAGAAAGTTCGCCTTTGTTTACCATGTATTTTATTGTTTCATAAGCAAGATAAGGATATATTGCATCAACACCATATCCAAAAAGAACACACATATCGTGTAATTCTCGTGGCTCGCCACTTTCAACTATGATAGAGCATTGACACCTGAGTGATTTTTTGACAAGATGATGGTGCACCGCACCAGCAGCAAGCAAAGCAGGTATCGCAGCATATTCCTCTGTTACTCCATTATCACTTAATATTATAAAAGAATAACCTTCTTTTATGGCTTTTTCTGCTTCTTCACATATTCTATTTAATGCATTTATAAAATCTTCTTTATCTCCAGGAATGATTAAAAGATAAATCGTCTTTGCTTTAAAACCATTTATATTTATATTTTGTATTTTTAAAAACTCTTCTTTAGTGAGTATTGGTTCTTTAAGTTGTAATTTATGTGTATGTTCTGGGATTTCTGCAAAAATATTTTTCTGGGGTCCTAGATATTGACGCAAACTCATCACTATGCTTTCCCGTATAGAATCAATAGCAGGATTTGTAACCTGGGCAAATAACTGTTTAAAATATGTAGAAAGCATCTTTGGTCTTTTTGATAAAACAGAATGTGGAGTATCATTACCCATAGAGCCAGTTGGATCTTTTGCCTCATCTGCCATGGGTTTTATAATGATATTCAAATCTTCTCTCGTATATCCAAAAGCTTTTAATAAATTATGTAAATTTTTTATAGTTCTATTTGGAGATTTTACTTCGGGTAAATCTTCTATATATACAAGTTGTTCTTTTCTCCATTGTCTGTATGGTGCACGCTTTGCTAATTTTTCTTTGATTTCATCATTATCTATTATTCGTCCAGAAAGTGTATCAATGTAAAAAATTTTTCCTGGTTCTAATCTGCCTGAATATTTTATATTTTCAGACGGTATATCCAAAACACCAACTTCTGATGCCATAACCACATAATCATCTTTTGTAATTATGTATCTTGCTGGACGTAGACCATTTCTATCAAGAATAGCACCAATCCTTATACCATCAGTAAAAGCAACTGCTGCAGGACCATCCCACGGTTCCATAAGACATGCATGGTATTTATAAAAACTTCTTATGGAATTAGGAAGTAGTTTATTATGCTCCCACGCTTCTGGTATAAGCATGAGAATAGAATGTTCAAGTTCTCTGCCGCCTTTATATAATAATTCAAATGCATTATCCAAAGATGCAGAATCACTCTGGTTTTCATCTCTTATCACAGGTTTTATGTTTTCTATATCAGAACCAAAAAGTGGATTTTCAAAAAGACCTTCTCTACTTTTCATCCAGTTTAAATTTCCACGCAAAGTATTTATTTCACCATTGTGAGCAAGCATTCTAAAGGGTTGTGCCAAATCCCATGTAGGAAATGTATTTGTGGAATAACGAGAATGAACGAGACATATTGCGGTTTTTATATTTTCGTCTTTTAAATCAATAAAAAAATTCTCAATCTGCTCAGGCATCATAAGACCTTTATAAATGATTGTTCTGCAGGATAGATTGGTAATATAAAATTTTTTCTTATCTTTTATATCAAGTTTTCTTATTTTATTTTCTATTATTTTTCTAATAATAAAAAGTTTTCTCTCAAAATCATCATTATTTTCAATATCTGCTCCTTTACCTATGAACACTTGTTCAAATAATGGTTTACAATTTCTTGCCACTTCACCTATGACTGAATCATCAACAGGAACCTTTCTAAAACCAAGTAATATCTGTTTTTTTTCTTTTATTGTATCTATAATTATTTTTTTGCAAATATTGTATGATTCTTTTTCTTCTGGCAAGAAAATAAGCCCAACTCCATAAATATCATTTTCAGGTAATCTTATATTATCTTTTTTGGACACTTTTTTAAAAAACTCATCAGGTATCTGGATTAAAATACCAGCTCCATCACCTGTTTTAGGGTCAGCACCAACAGCACCCCTATGGGTTAGGCGTTTTAATATAGTAAGTCCGGATTTTAAAACATAATTAGACTTTTCACCTTTTATATTGCAGAAAAATCCAACTCCGCAACTATCCCTCTCAAAACTTTCATCATATAATCCTGTATTTTTGTATTCCTGTTTCATATATCCCTCTCAATTTAAATATGTTCGTTTAAAATGTTTGTTAAAAATCTTTTACATCTTTATTGAACATCTTTACCGAACATCTGTATAAAACATCTGTAACGAACATTTGTAATAAATGTGGATAGACCAATAACGTTGCTCCATTGCGAAGATTTTCAAAGGTAGGCGCCAAAGCCGTAATTAGCGACTTTGCTAATTTGAACTTTCAATATAATTATAGCAGAAAATAAAAAGATGTCAAATAGTATTTGATTCAGAAATTAAAGAATAAAAATTATCAAACCAGTATTTTTTGTATCCATCTGTAACTTTTGCAATTTCATCAGTTTTTAATTTTAAGATTGTTTTTATTTTCAATTTATTTTTTCCATCAATAAACCTAAATTCTTTTAAACAACCATTTTCATCTTCAAAAATCCTTTTATATCCATCTATTTTTCTATATCCATCCACATGTTCTGTTCCCTTTGGGTCTATGAATAATATTATATAATCATTATCTTTTTTTAACCAAAAAATAAAATCAGGTTTAAATTTTTCAATTTTATTGGTTTTTGGCTGATAATAAGGAATGAAAACCTCATCTAAAGTTTCATCTATTTTTGAGAAATACCACCAATCAAATTGTTTAAAAAAATTATTATTCTGATTCAAATATTGTTCCAGTTCATTAATAAAAGAAATTTCACTTTTATTTTTTATTATATGCATTATATATATTTCCTTTTCATCCTTTGTCATAACCACAGGTATGTAATAATGATTGGGAATGTATTTTAATTTAACTCTTTCATTTCCATACTCAACTTCGCATTCATTAGTGTAATCTTGTGTAATTTTTTCTATTTCCTTTGTATACTCCAATGCTTTTTTTGGTTCTTTTTGTATTTTTTCAGCAACTTCTTGCAGTTTTTTATCTTTTTCTCTATAATTTAATACCTGTTTAATCTTTTCTACGATTTTTTCTCTCTGACTTTGAGTTAATTTTATATATTTAAAATGAATAATTTCTTCTTCAAGTTTTTTAAATTCTTTAAATTCTTTTATTTTTATAGAAAAATGTTTAATTAAATTTTTTATAATTATTTCTGGATTTTCAATAGTAATTACTGCAGAATCTATTTTAAAATAATCATTTTTATTTAAGAAACTTTCATTAAATTTTTTCAAAATTTTGGGCTGGCAGTCATATTTAACAAGTGTTATTTTATCACCAATATATTCATAATAATTTTTTAATAAATTAAAATCGCTTTCATTTATTTCAAATTTAATCATATAATTTTCATCTATCAATATTCGTTCACTATCTTTATATACTGGTATCAATAATAATTTATCTTTTACATCTGGATTTATTTCAAATAAATCCCCTATAATTTCTTCTTGTTTTTCATCTTTTAATGTATTTATAACTTCTTCTAAATTTTTTGCTTTAGTGCCATATATAAATAAAGTTTCTATGGGATTAATAATATCTTTTATTTTATTATAAATATCGTCAGAAATTTCTTTTTTATTATATAAAAATTGTAATCTCTTTCTTTTATCTGGTATTGGTTCAATCCTCACGCCCCTGCCGATTGATTGCAAAACAAATTTTCTTGCATCCACTCCTTTGCCAATATTGATGTATAAAATAAGATTAGGCCTGTTACTATCCCATCCCTCATAAAATGCACGAGACCCCATTAAAATATTTATATCTGAGTAATCCTTATTTATATTTCTAAATACACTTTCATTATCATATTTTTCGTTAATTTCATAACCGGTTAGTTTATTTTTTATCCATTCTGATATATCGCCTATTTTTATCAAAGCAAAAGGTTTATCGCTGGTTGTTAGTTTGAATATGATTTCTTGTTTATTACCAGGGATTTTTAAAACTTCTATTTTCCCATTTGTTTTTGTATTAAAAACATTTTCAAGCAAATCAGAATAATCTATATTTTCAATTTCTGCTATTGTAAAATTTACATTTTCTTCTTCAAATTCGCATTTTCCTTTTAAATCTTCCATTATTTCTTTTTTTGCGATTGTTAATAATTTTTTATGCACATTACCTTTTGCTATTTTTTCTATTTCCTTAAAAAATAAATATAAGTCAGAATCTTCCACATTTACAGAATTCACAAGAGTAAGTATTAAAGGATGGTGATAAAATGAATTTAATTTATTTTTTATCTTTTTAAGACATGCTAACAATAGAAAGATTTTTAATATTATAATTTGTTTTTGATCTTCTGTATAATCATTGTTTTCACCCAATGGTAAAATACTTGATTTTGAAATATAAATATGTTTGCCATAACCCTGCTGGATAAACTTTTCAAGATTAAAATTAAAAACACACGTAACAAAATCTAATGGGTCAGTAAATGTTGCAGAAAAATTAAATAAAAAACCATTTCTAGAAAGAATTGAATAAAATAATTGTCTTTTACTATCTTCTTTATCTCCTTTGTGAGCTTCATCAAGTAAAATATACCAATTCCCATTATTATCATAATTTCTAAAATTAATTATTTTATCTTTCTGTTCATCAGATATTAAATCACTACGATAATAAAAAACATCAATTTCATTATTATATTTTATTTTATTTTCTTTTTTTATTCTATCATAATCCTTTAAATTATATAGATTAATAAAAAAGAAATTATTTGAACTGTTAAATTCGTTTATATGATTTTTAAATTGTTCAATTAAATCGTCTCTGTATGTTAAAAATAGAATATCTTTTTTAAATAATAAATTATTTTGCATAAGATTACCAAGCAATTCCAACAATTTCACAATAACAAGCGTTTTGCCACTTCCCGTTGCCATCCAAAAACTCATACGATTTATAAAATGATAAAAAGCAATTTTACCGTCTTCTATCTTGTAATCATTACTAAACTCGTAAAAAATTCTATATTTTTTATTTTCATTAAATTTAAAATCAAGATCTTCACTAAAATAATTATTTTTATAAACATCAAAAAATTTACTTTTATTACCTTGACAATCAATATAATATTTAAACAATGCTTTTATAGTATTTTTTAAGGCGTTTTGTTGGTAATCAAATAAATTTTTTCTTTCTGAAAATTTTATGAAATTAAAATTTATCCATTGAGATGGTAAATCTTCAAAACGAATTGATTCAATTATGTTTTGCAGATATAGTTTCATATTTTAAAGTTATTTTCCTTTAACTTTTTTAAAATAAATTCTTTTGTTTTTTCTGCTAGATTTATTGCTTCTCTTGCCTCTTCCAAAGATGGAATGTAAAACTCATCAGGATATCTTACTTCTGTTGCATATATTGTTAATTCATGAACATTTAATTCTTTTAACTCTTTAAAACTTTTATCAATATCAAAACATAATTTAAGTAATTCGGATATATTATGTGTTTTTCTGAATTCTTGTTTCATAAACACAAGATATGCTTTTAAATATTTTTCTACTGCTTGTTGACAATGAAAACATATTATATCTCTAGGAGCTTCATTTATCTGTATTTCATTTTTAGCTACCTTTAAATCATTTTCTGCTTTTAAAAGCCATTTTTCAATTTCATTCATATCCTTATACCTTCGGTTTGTGTTATGTAAGATATTGTTGTTTTTTCATTTTTCAATCTCTCATAGGTAAAATAATCATTTATAAGGATATCTGCAAAAATATTTTTTTCTGCTAGTTTCATCTGTATGGCTCCTATAATTTTTTTCTTTATTTTAAAATCAATGTATTTATCTACAATTACATAAAAATCCCAATCGCTATCTGGTTTTTCACAACCTTTTGCACGAGAACCAAATAAAATAATCTCTTTTTCTTTATATCCATATTTTTTAAGTTCATCTATTATGATTTCTTTAGTGTTTTTTATTATTTCTTCTCTTGTCATATATTCATTCCCACCATATCAATGGTTTAATTAATTTATAATCTAACTCTTTCGTATTAATAATACTTCCATCTTCAAAAATTACCTCATCAGTTTTAATTTTTTTTATCCATTTACCTGTCAAATTAGAAAGTGTTTCTGCAATATCTATATTAGCATAAATTTTATCTAAATTCACTTTTACTTTATTATTTTCATAATCTATATCTAGTGCTTTTAACATCTTTTCATCTTTCATAAATACATATTGTTCATAAGGATTTTTATTGCCTATGATAATTAAATCATGATTATCATAAACAGTATTTGAAAGTGTTTCTTCATATTGTTCAAGTTCATAGTATTTGAAAAATCCACCTGCTTTCTTTTCATTATAATTTTCTTTTACATCATTTTCTTTAGATATTCCTGTTTTATCATAAAATAAAACCTTTTTCATCCTTGGTAAAACAACAGTATAAAAATGCTCCCCCATCTCCACCCCAATCCATTTCCTGCCAAGCTTATGCGCTACTGCAGTAGTAGTCCCGGAGCCAAGAAAGAAGTCAAGGATTATATCGTATTTATTTGAAGTAATCAATATACATCTTAATAAAGATCTTTCTGAATTTTCTGTAGAAAAGTTCCATTCTGATGTATAACCAGGGATATCTGTCCAATTGGTGTCTATAGGTTTATCTGTGGAAGGAAATAACTTATATTCTATTCGTACATTTTTTAAGTTTCTACATTTAGGACAGCCTTGCCAATCTCCTGAAGTATGTATATATTTACAAACTCTACATACAATTCTTATTTTTTTATTTTTTTCTGCTTCTTTCATATTTTCAGCTCCGTACATCCAATGTCTTCCTTTAGGGGGTTCGAATGAAAATCCAAATATTTTTTGCGGTTCTCCTTGACCTTGCGCATCAAGTGAATGCCATCTCTCTTCTTTCGGTTTTTTCATTTTTTTTAATAGAATATTAAATTTAAATGATTCAAATTTACTATAAAAAAAAATATAATCCACTGCATTGTTTAATTTTTTTACTCGTGAATCCTGTTTACTTATTCTACTGACCACAATTTCATTCCTAAAATTATCTGTCGTAAAAATATTATTTAGAAGCAATCTTACAATCATATTTCCATTATAATCACACTTAACAAAAATACTACCCTCTTCATTCATCCAATCCTTTGCAAGATTCAACCTGTTTTCAAGCAGCGTTGCCCAATTTGCATCTTTATAGTTTGTCCTATATAAAAACTGATCAGATGAATCTAAATTAAATGGTGGGTCTATATAAATTGTTTGAATCTT
>JAOAIN010000033.1 GCA_026414685.1 Candidatus Goldiibacteriota bacterium | reverse complement strand
TACGGAGTTGGTATGTTATACGGTTTTATTAAATTTTTCATCAAGAAGAAAGAAATAAATAAAAAAATAAATATAAAAATAATTAAAAGATGAAAATATTGATTTTATCATCACAGGCAAAAAATACAGGTTCTACCTTACGGGCTTATTATCTTTATAAGTATTTAAGCAAAATTGATAAAGAAGTTGATTTTATAATGCCACCTTTCAAATCAATGATATTCATGCTGGACTTTTTTCTTTCATTTTTTTATTATTTTTTTAAACTTTTAAATAAACAGTATAAAATAATTATAATAATAAAACCATACCCAAATACTGTGCTGCCATGTCTGTTATATAAAATAAAAGGAACTAAAATTATAATTGATATAGATGATTTGGATTATGGATATAGAAATAATTTTATTTCAAATATTATTAAATTTCTTCAGAATTTATTAATTAAAGCAGGTGATTTTATAACATCTCATAATACCGAATTGATTAAACTGATTAAAAAGAATAACCCAGAATTTAATAATAAAATATATTATCTCAAACAATGTGTAGATCTGTCTGTTTTCAAACATAATTTAAAACCAAAAATGATAAAAGAAAAATTTAAAGATAAAAAAATACTTTTCTATATGGCTAATATGAATGTTGCGAGTTATTTTGAGGATATACTTATTGCAGTTTCAGAAATTAAAGAAAAATTTATTTTAATTGCTACTGGAGATGGCCCATTTTTAAATTATTATAAAAGGGTTGCAAAACGATTGAATTTATCAGATAAGGTTATATTTACAGGTGCATGTGATTTGAAAACAACTGCGCAATATTTATCCGCAGCTGATTTGTGTCTTGTTTATTATAAGAATGTTTTAGTTAATAAATATAGAGCATCTATGAAACTAAGAGAGTATCTTGCTATGGGCAAACCAGTGGTTGCAAATAATGTTGGAGAAATCAAAGATTTTAAAGATTATATTTATTTATCTGGACCTTCGCTTTCATCATTTACGGCGGAGATAAAAAAAAGAATAAAAAATCTTGATAAAAGACATAAAAAAGGTTATAAATTTATATATAGAAATTATAACTGGGAAACTGAGGCAAGAAAGTTTTATAAATTTTTAATTAATTTAAATAAAAATTTATAGAAATTGGGGTAATATGCAAGAAGCAAAATTTTACAAAAAAGAACCAGTAGGAAAAACAAGGTGTCTTTTATGTCCACATAGGTGTTTTCTTGCCAATAATAAAACAGGGAGATGTCTTGTGCGTGTGAATAAAGATGGTATCCTTTATACAAAAATATATGGAGAGGTATCATCATATGCTATGGATCCAATAGAAAAAAAGCCGTTGTATCATTTTTATCCAGGTAGTTTTATTTTTTCTGTTGGCTCTTATGGATGCAATTTTAAATGCACTTTCTGTCAGAACTGGCATATATCACAACAAGAAGTTGCAACTGAAAAATTTTCTCCAGATGACTTGGTTGAAATTGCTTTAAGTAATAATTCAATAGGTATTGCCTATACATATAATGAACCGTTTATTTCGTATGAATTTGTATATGATACTGCAAAAATAGCAAAAGATAAGAATTTAAAAAATGTTCTTGTAACTAATGGATTTGTAAATGAAGAACCATTAAAGGAAATATTGCCGTATATTGATGCGATGAATATTGACCTAAAAGC
>JAOAIN010000249.1 GCA_026414685.1 Candidatus Goldiibacteriota bacterium | reverse complement strand
ACACTTTTCACTATCACATAGATATTCGCCTTTTATATTTGTGTGGACAAGAATATTATCAAAACAATGCGTATTTAATATTTCTTCCTTTTTATATCCGGTCAGTTTTTCAGCAGCTTTATTCCAATAAATTATTTTTCTGTCTGTATCACAAAAATAAATCGCATCATACAGATTATCCAGAATCAATTTAAAAAATTGTTCATCCATTTTTAATTCATTTTCCTTCATTTATCACCTTTTTATCTTATATTTCAGGCCCACCTTTTATTGCATCTTCACATCTTAAGCAGTTTTCTTTGCATCTTGTTATCTCAGGTATTGCCATGATTACTTTTGCAGCTTGTTTTAAAACTTTTGCAACATTATATATACGCCATTTACTTTTTCCAACAAAAATCTGTTTTTCAAACATTGATAAATATGGCTCCAAATTTATAAAACCCTCAGAACAACCACCTGTTTCAGCATAAACAGGATTTCCAGCACTATCATTTACCCAACGCAAAAACATCTTTCTTCCCGCCATCTGTTCTGCTAGATGTAAAAGAGTCATTCTGTTTAAATCAACACCCATTAAAAGAACAAACCCATCAAAAAGGGCAAGTTCACGCAAAGGTGCAAAAACATCCATATTTTTCTGTCCTTTTATTAGATCACGAGCAAAAGGGCCAATTGCAGTAAAAGAGCATAAAGGATGGTCGCCACGAACACGATCTTTTCGTTTTAAAATCTCATAAGGAAGGATACCCATTTTTTCGTTATCTATTTCATTGCATGAAGTATTATAAATATTTTTTTGATTGCTAATTAAAAAATCTATCCTGTTATAATCCACTCCATTTTGTTCTGGTCTCATATTTGCAGTTGGCTTTACTGTAAAAGCATAAAAAGAAAATGTGGGCACCATCAAAGTGCAGCCGCATTCAATAAATGCCTGGATTATTGTATCCACACCACCTTTTATTTCTTCTTGAAAAGATTTTATGGAAGAATGGACACACACACATTTACCTGAAAGTCCCGCAATTTTTATAGCTCTAATAAAATCATTTTTCATCAGTGCCATTGTTTTCTCCTGAAGTTAACCTGTTTAATTCATATTCTATACAATAACTAAAAAAATACAATTATTATTTAATTTTAATATGTGGTAAATCTCACAAATACAAGCAGTGTATACAAGCAATGTGATAATAAAGATAGTATATAAAATAATTAATAAGATAAATTGCCCCTTAAATAAAATAATTATTAATTCATTTTGGTAAAATTATATTAAATGTTGACCCTTTTTTTTCACCTTCTGATTCAACATAAATTTCTCCATTATGTGCTAAAATAATACTCTTAGCAATCACTAAACCAAGTCCTATTTTTTTACTTCTTTCTGTTTCTTCTTTTGAAGAAAAATATTTATTGAAAACTTCTTTTAAATCTTTTTCGCTAATACCAAAGCCCTCATCTTTCACATATATTTTATATTTATTATTTTCGTCCATAACTCCAACTCTTATTATTTTTCTTTCTTCTGAATATTTGATTGCATTCAATAGTAATATTGTAAGCACTTGAGAAATCCTTATAGGATCTATCATTACATTTATTATTTCATCTTTTGTTTCATTAATTACATTTATTGATTTTTCAGCTGCTATCGGGTAAATATCCTTGATAGTTTTATTCAACAATTCGTTTATATTGGTTGTTTTTTTTGAAATTGAAAATTTACCGGATTCAAGTTCTGCAACATTTATCAAATCATCTAAAAATTTAAAAATCTTAGAAGTATTACTCAAGACAATTTCCATAATTTTTTTTGCCTCTTCCCCTGTAATATTTTCTTTTTTATCGCACATCCACATTGACGTTTTTATTATACTTGTTGGTATTAAAATTTCATGTAAAACCATTGAAATAAAATCTCTTCTTATACTATCTTTTCTTTCTATTTCCTGCAGTAATTTGTTTCTTTCTATGGCGTATAATAAAGCACGTTTCAATAGATCCGCATCTGTTCTCCCTTTAACCAAATAATCCTGTGCACCCTCTTTTAATGATTGAATCGCAGTTATTTCATCATCAAAACCTGTTATTATGACAATTGGAATATCTTTTGCCTTGTCCCGCACACGATTTAATGTATATATCCCATTTGAGTCAGGTAACGTAAGGTCAAGTAAAACAACATCAGGTTTTGATTTTTCTATTTCCTGCAGCCCACGTAATAAAGTATCAGCTACACTAAGATAAAATGGGGAATTTCTGATTTCAGACAGAATTTCCCATATCAGTCTCACATCTCCAGGATTATCTTCTATTAATAAAACTTTTATATGCCTTTTGTCCATTTCTTACAACCATTAAAAATTTTATTTATTCAGGTAATTGAACAGTATTTAACCAGAAATCCTCTATCTTTCTCATAACTTTAATAAATTCATCCAGTCCGATAGGTTTTGTTATATAACAATTCGCATGTAATAAATATGATTTGTTAATATCCTCTATGGAATCAGATGATGTTAATACCACAACCGGTATTTTTTTAAACTTTTCATTTTGTTTTATTTCCTTCAATAATTCAAATCCATCTTTATTGGGCAACTTAATATCCAAAATTATAATATCAGGTTTTGGCGCTTCTTTATATTTCCCCTGCTGATTTAAAAAATATATTGCATCCACTCCATTTTGAACCTGATGCATATTTACTTTTGTTTCAAAACTTTTTAATGTTTCTAATATAAGTCTACTATCTGCTGCATCATCCTCTATAAGTAATATTTCTATTATTCTCCCATTTTTCATAAAATAGCAACCTTTTTAATTAAATAATCTTTATAAATAAAAACGATTTTAATAAAATTCCACCCTAAGCAAGAAAATTTTCTCTTCTTTGATTAATTATATTGTAATTTCTTTATTCTGTAAAGTTAAATTTTCAATTTAAAAAATAAACAAAATTTTCAATAAAAAAGTGGTTTTATAATATTAAATTACCCCTTTTATCTCCTTAATAAAACGAATAAAAAAATCCCTCATAATAGCGTCTCTGCTTATAGCTATTCGTCTACCTTCATTCGTTAACATTTTTGACTTTATGTATCTTAATTTTACCATGTATTCTCTATATGCTGTATCTTCTTTTGTATATGGTTTGGTTTTTTTTATATCTATATCTTTATTATGTAATTTTGCGCCAACTTCTCCGGCAAACAAAAAAGCCCTACCTATACCAACAGCACCTATGGAATCAAGCTTATCCGCATCATATAAACACTTTGCTTCTTTTGTTTCTGGTTTTATATTACCTCGGAAACGATGAGCTTCTATGCAATGAGCTATTTTATCTATAATTTCTGTTTTCAACTTATATTTTTTAAGAATTTTTCTTGCTAATTTCGCACCATACTTCGCGTGATCTATTTTTCCATTAGTTTTATCTTCTTTTCTTCTGCCAATATCATGTAGTAAAGCTGCTATCTTTACAATAAAAGCATCCGCTTTTTCTTTTCTTGCTATATGTAAAGCAAGTTTAACAACTCTTTCTGTATGATCCCAGTTATGAGAATTCAAAGGCATTAATACTTGCTTTTTAATGTTGTTTTCTATTTTTCTTAGAATATTTTTCATTCTTTATTATTGAATCCTTTTGAAAATCACAGGCAATTGTGTCTTAGCTATTATTTTAGCATCAATTCTTTTTATTTTACCATTCATCACTTCATATTCATTTAATTTATTTATTCTATAAATCACAACTATCCTGTCTATTTCTTTAAAAGCATTTATTATTTCTATAGAGAAATTATGGGATAGATTTTCATCAACTGTCGTTAAAACAATCATCTCATTATTAAAATCTGGCTCACCGAATTCATTTTTTATATCATATTTTAAACAAAATTTTTTCCATGTTTCTCGGTTATCAACAACAAAATTATATGCCTTTAAATTAAACTCATCCGGGATATGTATCTGATTTAATTCATAATAGGATTTTAATGGCATGGGGTGTATATATACTCTGTTTAAAGCTTTCTGATAATCTTCTCCACCAGCAGAAACAAGATTGTAAGGTATTATGCCCTTTTTGTATTCAATGTTCACTGGTGTTCGCATAACAGGAACTCTCATCTCTATGTCTTTTTTATCAGCAATGTCTTTTTTGTTGGATACAGCAACAACGAAATCTTTTTTTGATTTTACTGTATCTACTATATCTTTAGCCTCTGATAATTCTTTTTTTTCATTCATTTTTATAAATTCTGAAGTTAATGTTTTTGAGTTGTCCTTGACAATTCTCAAAGTTATAAATATTCCAATAATTAAAATAGCAAATATCAACCCCACCCTGAATGATGTCTGAAAAATTGGTGTGTATTTCTGGGTGTTCCTTTTTGCTTCTACTTCATCAAGTGCTTTATTCAATTTAAAATAAAAATCCGGTGGAACATTCTCATGTTTTAAATATTTCAAAACATTTAAAGACCTTTTCATATCATCAAACTCTCTT
This sequence comes from Candidatus Goldiibacteriota bacterium, assembly GCA_026414685.1. Taxonomy (GTDB): domain Bacteria; phylum Oederibacteriota; class PGYV01; order PGYV01; family DSYL01; genus DSYL01. The sequence continues at coordinate 523 of JAOAIN010000249.1, read as the reverse complement.
ACACAATTGTCACAAAACGAAATATGTGCATCAAACCATATAAACTCTTCATCAGTTATTTTTTTATCTATGATAAGAGACATTAATTCTCTTGCTTTTTTACATTCTTTTTTCATCTCTTTTCACCACTATTTAAAATAGAGATTTTTTGTTTTAACTCCTGCCTTGCTCTTGATAATCTTGATTTTACAGTCCCCAAAGGTATTTTTAAAATTTCTGAAATTTCTTCATATTCTTTTTCAAGAATATCGCGCAATATTATTATAACTCTTGATTCATAATCCATTGTATTTAAAATTTCCTGCACTTCTTCTGATTTAATTTTTATTTCAACCTCATTTACCATATCATCATTTTTTGAAACAACTTCTTTTCTTATAGATTTATCCTCTGACTCATTGATCTCATCTATGGAAATATGTTTTGAAAATAATCTTCTTTTTTCATATCTTACTTTATTCTTCCAGCAGTTAACGGCTATACGATAAAGCCAGCTTGAAAAAGAACTTTTTTCCTGAAAATT
>JAOAIN010000238.1 GCA_026414685.1 Candidatus Goldiibacteriota bacterium | reverse complement strand
TGAAAACATCTTCATTTATAAAGTAAATAAATATTTTTTTTAAAACTGGCTGAGTAACAACAAAATAAGGTTTTTCTGAATAATCAAAATAAAGTATATCCGGCCATTGTATTTTGGAACAAACACCTATTCTATAATTTTTTATATATATCATATTTTTATCAAATAACTGCACTCTGCCATTTAAACTATCCGCAACCAGAAGATAATCACCTCTGATGAATTCCGCGGAAACTGGACTGTTCATCTGTCCTTCACCGATACCACGTGTTGTGCTATAGGCATCAATCAAATTACCCGACATATCAAATATCATAATTGTATTTTTTTCTGGATTATTTACTATTAAATAATTTTTATTTTCTGAATAATTGATGTCAGAAGAATTTTTTAAATAATCACTATTTACAAGTTCTTTTAACAAAGCACCATCATAATTTACTTCTATTATTCTTCCATAATATGAATCAAGAACATATAATATTTTATTATATGAATTAAGAGTTAAAAATAAATTATCATAAATTTCTTTTTCCTTATCTGGCAATTTACCTGGAATGTCAATTTTAAAATCCATATTAAATTTATCTTCACCAATCATGATATATTTTAAAATTTCCCTTTTATTAGAATCAGATAAAAATAAAATTTTTAAATTATTATCAAATGCAATATCAGAAGGTTTTGTTGGGACATCATTAAGAAATAATTTACTAATTTTACAATTTTTAATTTCTGAATTTCTCATTGCTTTATAGGATTTTTCAAATTTAAAATTTTTATATACCTTCAATTTAAATTTTTTTATTTTATTATTTATTTTATATTTGATTATATCTATTGTTATATCTTTATCATCCTTAATCTGTATCATATTTTGTTTTATTTCATGTAAAGTAGACTTTATTTCATAACTCGTTTTGCCAGTTGTCCAGAATTCAAAAAATCCCTTATAATAATCAGGTGCATTTATAAAATCATAAATATAAAACAAGATCTTGCCACTCTCATTATCTATGAAAACATTCTCGGGTTTAACTAACCGCATGATTTTATTTTCCTTATCCGCGATTACATAATCAAATAACACCACTTTATTATTAACCTTATTTTCTTTTAACATAGATTCAAATTGGTCTAAATTACATACAATTATTCTTTTATCAAGATTGTATATTTTTATTATTTCATTTAAATAAGTCATATCAAAAGAAATAACCATTATTTTTTCAAATTTTTCATATTTCTGTAAAAATTTTATCACATATGCTTGCATTGTAAACCTGAGTTTTTGCGGCATTTTAATATAAAAAATATAGTAATTCATTAAAAAGATGATAAAACAAATAATTATAATTGTAATCGTATAAAATTGTTTTGCTCTTTTATAATATGTTACAAGAAGGGACATTCTTGAAAAACCAACACCTGAAATCGTCGCAAGTAAAGGAATTAAAAAAATTAATCTTGTATTTACAGGATAATGATATTGATGTAAAGCACCAATTATCAATATGAGTAAAATATATGAAATCAAAAGAAATTTTGCTCGCCAATCTGAGCGAAAAGCTACCAACAACCATATAAAACCAAAAAGAACCCCAATAGCAGAAAAAATATCAATTAAGCCATCAACCATATAATGAGAATTTTTACTCTTTGTTAAAAAAGCAAAAAAAGAATGAATAAAATTTAAAATAAAATATATAGGTCTTTCTTCTGGTTTTTGGATTTCACTACCAGCAATTGATGTCTGTCTCAATATGTTATATAAAAAATCTACATGAAAAATAATTGGTGAAATAATAAAAAAATAAAGAATAAAAGGAACAATAAAATCTGATAATTTAAATTTTTTTCTTTCAGGATGAAATAAAATATAAATAATCACTATCAGTATCATAATACGCGATGCATAAAAAGTATAAAAACCAAGCCCCATTACAATTGAAGTTAAAATAAAATAAAATAATGATTTTTTCTTCAATGCAATTTCAAGCAAATAAAGTGTAACAATATAAAAAAATATTATCTGTATATTATTATAACCAATATGGCTAAAAGCCATCATTGCATTAGCTAGAGAAAAAACCACTGTAGAAATTATTGCTACAGTTCTATTAAAAACTATTTTATTCCAAATATAAAAAGGAATTATAGATAATGGAACAATTAAAGCAGAACTTAATTTCCAACCGAATAATCCCTTATCAGTTATAAACATAATAAATGCCTGCCATATAGATGATAATACAGGATGATAACCATATACTCCATTTTCCGAAAATATATCAAGTGGCACCTTCCTATTTAAAATATCTTTTGCATATTCAAAAAATGCCCATTCATCACCAATGTATGAGTATTTCCAAGATTTGTAATCAAAAATATTTAAAACTAGTATAAAAAATGAATAAAAAATAAGAATTAGAAATTCTGTATTTATCAAATAATATTGGCTCAATAAAATTTTATTTTTTATATCATTAAATAATGAATAAAAAAGAAAATAAAAAATTATAATAATAAAAAAAATTAATTTTAAAATTATTGATTTATCGTCAAAAATAAAATAAATAAAAAAAAGATATAAAACAAAAAAAAGTATAAAGAAATATAATCTCTTTTTAAATGTCTCCCAGTTATTTATTGCATTTATTTTTTTTAAATATAATATAAAAAAAAGTATAAGAATAAATACGATTAATAAAAAATTAATGATAAAATATTTAGGAAATAATATTTTATATTTAATAAAATATAAATCAGTAAAAGGGAATTTAATCCAATTTAAAAATTCATATTGTAATTTATAAAAAAAAGAGTCATATACAATTGATAATGATAATAATAATAGAAATAAAAATAAAATAAATATTAATATTTGTAATTTATATTTTTCTAAAAAAATTTTTTTTCTTTTTATATTACTTTTAAAAAAAATATTATTTTTTTTAATCATTAAACACCGGGATAATTAAATTTGAATAGAATAATAATATCATACAAAATTAAGCAAAACAAGGAAAAGATTTTTTACACAGAATATATCTAATATAGTTAATAAAATAATTTTTATTTTATGAATTATAACTATTTTTATATTTTACTATCTTAGCATCTCTATAAATACGTCACTTATAACATTTCTGCTGTATTCAATTAATAGTTCTTTTGTATTACCCTTTTCCAGTTTTGTTACTTTACTTTTAATATAATCTCTCTTTTTGTCAGCAAGGTTACGATAGACAGCATCTTTTACTTTTTTCGGCGCATCAATTAATGCAATAATAAGATCTGCAGTGCTCACTCTGCTCAAAACTTGTTGTAATGTAGCATCATCAATCTCAGCAATTGTCTCAAAACCAAACATTCTATTGGGGTCATAAATTCTCTTTAAAATAATTTTGCCCTCCGCTACATCAAGTTCTACTTCCTTGTCAAACTTCACTTGCTTTAAAATCGCTTTTGGAATCCTGATACCTTTTGAATTGCCGATTTCTACCACTTGCAGTTTCATGTCTTTTACCTCCTTTTTAAAATATTAGTAATTACATTAAGTATACAATGTAATTACATTTTTGTCAAGTATTTTTTTATCAAAAATTATGTTTTTGACTAAAGTTTAAAAATTAAAATAGATGTATAAATAGTCTTCCATGAAAAGCATATTGAAATACCAAAACGAAAAAAAGTATTAATAACTTATTTTAATTTTAAATAATTAAAATAAAAATCAAATAAGAGACTTTAAGATTTTTATGATTTTATTAATATCTGTTTCTGTAATAATTTTATTTCTTATTTCAGATACATTGGGAAATCCTTTTATATATTTCCCATAATATTTTCTCATTTCCAGCAATCCCCTGTTGCCTTTGAATTTATATAAAAGTTTAAGATGTTTTATTGCTGTTTCTACTTTTTCTTTAAAAGATGGCTCATAATTTTTATTTTTTATCTGTTTAAAAATAAAAGGATTACCTATTGCAGCCCTACCAATCATTACAGCATCACAACCGGTTTCATTCAACATTTTATATGCAGAATTTCTATCTACTACATCACCATTTCCTATTATGAAAAGTCTGGAATATTCTTTTAGCTTTTTTATATCATCCCAATTTGCTTTGCCCTTAAACATCTGCAGACGAGTTCTGGGGTGAAGTGTTATTATTTTAACTCCATTATCTTCAGCGATCCTTGCAATTTCAAGAAAATTTTTATTCTTTTCATCCCAGCCACTTCTCATTTTTATACTAACAGGTATTTTTCCTGCGGCCTTGACAGTACTTTTTATTGTTTCTTCTACTGCTTTCAAATCCTTATGAAGATAAGCACCTGCCTTTGTCTTTACAACCTTATTTGCAGGACATCCAAAATTTATATCAATTAGATCAAACCCCATATCAACAGCTTTCTTTGCTGCTTCATAAAACAATAAAGAATTATTTCCAAATAGTTGTATTCCTATAGGTTTTTCTTTTTTTGAAAAATAAAGAAGTTTTTCTATTTTTTTACTTTGATAAACAACGGAATAAATAGATATCATTTCCGTAAATACAAGCGATGCCCCATATTCTTTCGCAATCAATCTAAACACATGGTCAGTGTAACCTGCCATTGGTGCTAAAATAAAAGGAAAATTTTTTATTTTTTTAATTAAATCCATAAATTTATCCTTATAAAATTTAATTCAAACATATTCTAACTTAAGCGGATTAAAAGATTAAGAAAATGCAAAAATTATTAATGATAAAAAGTATTATTAAACTCTATTCTTATTATAAAACATTCTGTGTTGATTTAATTCGTTATTACTTTTTTTTCATTTTTTCTAGTTGTTTTTCAATCATCTCTGAAATCTTATTTGTTAATACAAAAATAAAAAGTATTGCAACAGTTGCGATTATTGCAAGGTAATACATACCACAGCCAACAGCAAGACCAATTCCAGCGACCGACCAAAGTGAAGCTGCTGTTGTTAAGCCTGTTACTGAACCACCTGATTGAATTATTGTACCAGCACCTAAAAATCCTATACCTGTAACAACTTGTGCTGCAATCCTACCTGGATCTACCTGTGTTGTTCCTTTATACTGCATATATACATAAATTGAAACCAGCATGAATATTGTTGAACCTAGTCCTACAAGTATGTGTGTTTTTGCACCAGCTGGTTTATGTTTTAGTTCTCTGTCAAGTCCTATTATTCCGCTTAATAAAATAATCAGACCAACCTTTACTAAGATATCAATATAATCCATTATTCACCTCTTTCTAATTTGCAAATTTCAAATTTGCAAATTTAAAAGATTTTAAATATTATAATTTAAGTCCTGGTTCTGCTTCCAGAGTAAAATCTGAATATATCCTTTTACTAGCTTTTAACCATCCAACATAAGCAACCATTGCTGCATTATCCGTGCACAAAACCATAGATGGTATATATATTTTAATCCCTTTTTCATCACCAAATCTTTGCAATTCTTGACGTAAATACGAATTAGCTGCAACCCCACCTGTTAAAGCTATTCTTTTTACTTTATATTCTCTGTATATTCTTTTAATTTTATTCATAATTGTCCTACTCACTGTTTTTTGAAAACCTGCAGCAATATCATTTATTGTAATTTTTCCATTTTTTATATCTTCGCTGTGGTCTTTTAAATAATATAAAACAGATGTTTTAAGACCAGAAAATGAAAAATCATAACTTTTATCTTTCATCTGTGACTGCGGAAAAATTATTTTTTGGGCATCTCCTTTCTGCGCTGCACGCGAAATTGCAGGTCCGCCAGGATATTCAAGATTTAATAATTTTGCCACCTTATCAAAAGCCTCACCTGCTGCATCATCCCTTGTTTCACCCAGTAATCTGTATTCGCCAAATTTATCTGCAAAATAAACATTTGTGTGCCCACCAGATACCACAATGCCAAGAAAAGGGAAATCAAAATCATCATATTCCAAAAATGGACTCAATAAATGTGCTTCTAGATGATTTATCCCTATTATCTTCTTTTTAAGTCCAAATGAAATGCCTTTTGCATAACATATCCCTACAATTAGCGAACCCACAAGTCCAGGACCATATGTTACAGCAATTACATCTATATCATTATAATTAACTTTAGCATTATTTATTGCTTCATTTATTACATATGGTAATTTAACAAGATGTTCTCGTGCTGCTATTTCTGGTACTACTCCACCATAAATCTTATGAGTATTTAACTGGGAATAAATAATATTTGATAATAATTTTCCATTTCTCAATACCGCTGCTGCTGTTTCATCACATGATGTTTCTATACCAAGTATTATCATAAATAAAACACCTTATATAATTAAAATAAAAGTTCAGTAACATATACAAATTCATATCCTTCTGATTCCAGTAAAGGCATATTTTTCTGAAGTACCTGCAAAGTTATATAATCATCGTGTCCTATACCTATTGCATATCCTTTTTTCTTAGCTACTTTTTTTAATTTATCTATCTGAACTTCATTATATTCAACTTTTTTTTGATTATCAATGAATATATCTCTTTTATTCGTCAGTATTTTATTTTCTCTGGCAGATTTATATGCAATTGAACTTTCGTCAGTCAAACTATCAATAAAAAATAAATTTTTTTCTTTTAATATACTCATAAGAATATTCATAATTCTTTTATCAGTGGTAGCAAAAGAACCCTGATGATTATTAACTCCCTTTATATAAGGTATCTCGGAAAGAATTTTATTTAAAGTATATCTTATCTCCCCATCTGACATATTGACTTTTATTGTATCTTTTTCAAGTGGCAATTTTCGCTTAGGCTCCATGGGTAGATGCAGCATAACTAGTTTTTTATTTCTATTTGCAAGATAAGCAGCGTCTTTTGAATAAATTAGACCTGGTAAAATAGAAATTGTAAAAGGATACTTTATTTCCTCAATGTATTTAAAATTATCATTATTATATCCCCAATCATCAAGAATTATTGCTATTTTAGGTTTTGAATTTCTTACAAACCGAACTTTAAATATTAATTGTTCATTATAAAATAATTCAATTAATGCCTGTTTAATATTCTCATTGTTAATTTCAGAGAAGTTAAATTTTATATTTTTATAACTACTAATAAAATTTTTAAAATAATTATTAATATCAGTAGGGTTATATCTTAATGGCAATTTTGCCATTATATCATTATGATTCTGATTTTCATTAACAATAAGGTTTTCATCTAAAAGTATGTGTTTTATGACAAATTCTCTTGCTGCATTTGATATTTTAATATTTTGCTCTAATATTATCTCTTTTTCAGGAATATAAATTTTTTTATAATAATAATAGAAAAAACAACAAACTATAAGAATTATGATAATAACCGCTGGTATGATATTTTTATTTCTGTTTTTCATTTTAAAGCTTGTAATTTATAAAGAGTATTTAAAATATTTATTGCTCTTTTTATCTGGGTGTCATTTTCTATTGCAACTTTTCTTTCTTCAAATCTGCCTTTTTGTTTACGTGCAATTGATGTTTTTATCCATCTTAATATTATTTCTCTATCAGCCATGAATTCCTGTTGCATTATCTCTTCATTTTTATTTCTTAAAAATCTTTTAAAATCATCAAGTAATTCATCATCAAAATCTTTTTTAAACAATACCTTTATATTTGATTCAGATACTTTTACTTCTGATTTTTTTTCTTTATGGGTCTTTAATCCTTCTGGATTTATTTTAAGATATTCAGTTGCATAATCATCAAAATAATTTTTTTCATAAAGCGTAGATGTCCAACTTGATGGGACAGGCTCTTCTAGAACAATATCGGGCTCAATACCAACCCCATGTATTTTTTTACCATTAGGAGTCATATACTGAGCAGTTGTAAGTCGTAATGCTGAATTATCGGAAAGTGGAATTATCGTTTGGACAGATCCTTTACCAAAAGAAGTCGTACCAACAATAACAGCTTTTTTATTATCTTGTAGAGCTCCCGCCAATATCTCTGATGCAGAAGCACTGCCTTTATTTATAAGCACGACAATATTTCCTTTGAATAAAGGGTTATTTTCTGATTTGAACTCCAGTCTTTTATTTTTATCCCTGCCTTCTGTGTAGACAATCATACTTCCCTTGGGTAAAAAATATTCTGCTATTTTTATAGATGCGTCAAGTAGACCTCCAGGATTATCGCGTAAATCAATTATTAATTTCTCAACTTTTAATTTTTTAAATTCATTGAGTGCATTTTTAACCTTTTCTGCAGCATCACCCATGAATTCAACAATTCTAATATAACCTATATTATCTTCCAACAATGCACTTCTCACCGTTTCTATTTTTATTATAGCTCTTGTTATTGTATAATCTTTCCAGTTTGGATTCTGGCCACGTTGTATGGATATTGTAACCTTTGTTCCAGGAGTTCCACGGAGTTTGTGCACAGCATCCATTATTTCTATACCTTTTGTGGATTCACCATCTATCTGCATTATTTTATCCCCTGCTTTTATACCTGCCTCATACGCTGGTGTTCCTTCAAAGGGTGCAACAACAATTAATTGTCCATCTTTTATTGATATTTCAATACCCAGCCCACCAAACTCTGCTCTTGTATCTTCGCCCATATCTTTATATGCTTGTTTGTCAAGATACTGAGAAAACGGATCTATACTATTTATCATTCCTTTTATAGCATTCTGGATAAGTTCATCAGGATCGGTCTTTTCTTCATCAACATAATTATTTCTTATAAGTGAATAAACTTCCAGTAATGGCTTTAAAGCATCATAATCATCTGATTTTGAATAAATGTTTAAAGTTAAAAGAAATAATATTATAAAAAAAATCATTCTTTTTTTCATAAACATTCCTCCATTTTTTAATAAAATATAATTTTATATTAACAGAATAAATATAATTTTGCAAATATGAATTTAACTAAATCAAAAATCATATCATCATTAATACAGCAAACTGCAATGTAAACCACCAGAGCCCCAGGCATATTGTTGGATGAGTACAACATCATATCCATATTTCCTATAAATATTGGCCTGATGTTCTGCAATTGGATTTGGTATTTTCTCTTCCTGCTCTAACATATAAAAAAGATTATTGATTGCATTGAAAATATTTATATATGTTTGTTTATCAGGCTTTTGCTTCCATGCAATAAGATTATCTTCCAGATAATAAAGTGAATTTTGAAGTTTTTGTTGTGGGGACAATTCGTTATTTTCTGATAGATGATATGGATATTTGCCAAGTAAGATTGTAATTTTACCTGTTTCTCTATTTCTAAATTTTGCAACATTTGCTGGATTTCTAACAGGATGATCATAAAATGGAATTCTAATTACTTCAAAACCTAATTCTTTCATCTGATCTGCCACTGCATTATATTTTTCATTACATTTCAAAATAAATTCTTTACTTAACATCTCCCTACTTAAAATATCCATTATTTCGGGTTTATCATATACTGGAATAAATGCCCTACCTTTATGTTTATCAGGAAGAACAACAAGATACATATCAAGATGAAATATTTCATTAGTTCCCAAGGTTTTATCATATAATAATTTTTCTGGAATTATATGAACCGGTATTCCATATACTGAATTTGAAAAAGCCGTTCTTGCTTCTTCAACCATCCATTGTTTATACGGTTCTTTTGAATCTTCTGGAATATTATATTGCAATTCTATGTATCTCATTATACGATGGCGTCCAACAAGTAAAGCCGGCCTACCATCAGGCATCATTACTATCTCTTCATCTCCACCTTCTGCGCTTGTATTATCTTCAAACCATTTTATTGTAAAAAATGAATTATACTTTTTTATCATTGCTTCTATTGCAGATAAATATTTTGAAAAATCATCTTTTGCCATGCCTATAATCATTCTTCCCTTTTCATCCATTCCTATTATTTCTGATGTATCCTGAGCCCAATGTAAGTTGGTATTTGTATTAAAAAAATATATCCTTTGTTTTATATCATTATCAGTAAATGCACATTTTATTTTTAAATATTCAAGAAAAAACTTTTTTTCAAGATTGCTAACAGATTTTGGTAGTGCTACAAAAATTTTAGTATAAGATGGAAGTTTTCTTAATATATTTCCATGTGTAAATTCAAAATTAATCCAGTAAATTAATTTTTTTATTTCTATCATATCTTTTTCTGATACATTTTTAGGTTTTACAATTTCAGGTAAAAAAACATATTTCTGACCTATTGGCCATAACCCAATAATAACAAAATCTAAATATCTTTCTGCTTCAGGAACAATTAAAACTTTTTCATCAGGCAAATAATATCCATAAGGATATGTTTGCCATAATGTTCCTGAATAGTTATTTTTAATTATGTATAAACAAAATAATAAAATTAAAGATAATTTTTTAAACATAATGTCCTTATAAATATTTTAGGGGGCCCTATAAGGCCCCCTTTTGTTTACATGTTATTTTATTAGACAACTAAAAATAAAAAAGTTTCGTTTTTTTGACAAAAAATTTACAAAATAATTTTACCATTAAAAATTATTTTTTCAATATGTAAATTTTTATTTAATATTAGTATATCTGCAATAAATCCTTTTTTTATCATACCAACTTTTTTTAATTTTAATAACTTAGCAGGATTATATGTTGCCATTTGCAAAATATCTTTTATTGCTAAATGACAAATTTTTTTCATATTACAAATCATATCATGAAGATATAATCTTGAATTAACCTTTTTGTTTTTGTTAATAATTTTTTCATGATTTACTTTATCAGATATTAAAATTATTCTATTTTTGCTAAATTTTTTATATATTAATTTTAAAATAGTAGGTGGTATATGAACACCATCTGCAATTACTTCAACAAAAATATTTTTATTTTTCAAAAATGCAAAATAAGTTGGCGGTTTATTTTCACTCCATTTTGACATTGCATTGAAAAGATGGGTCACATTTTTAATTCCGTATTTTAATGAATGTAAAGCTAAATTATAATCAGCATTTGAATGTCCAAAAGACGGAATAATTTTATTTTTTTTAAGTAATTTTAATATTTTTTTTGAATTTTTTATTTCAGGTGCAATTGTCATAATTTTTAAATTTTTATATTCTTTCTTTATTTTTTTAATATCAGCATTAATATCTATATACTCAACAGGTATTACACCTTTTTTTACTTTATTAATAAAAGGTCCTTCAAAATATATACCTAGACACCGTGAACCGATTTTTGAATTCTGTATTTGATCTGCTATATATATTAATTTTCTATTGTTTTTTTTGTAAAACATGGTTAAAAGAAAAGAAGTTACTCCTTTTTTTAAAAAGGAATTTTTAAATTTTATTACATCTTCTCGTGATTTTATATCCAAAATATCTATGTCTGATGAATGTGTGTGTATGTCAATAAAACCAGGGCACAATATTGATCTGTTTATATTCAATCCATTTTCAAAATTTTTTGAATAATAAACTTTTCTAATTATATTCTTATGTATTTCAACAGTATTAGCTTTAATAAATTTTATACCATTAAAAATTCTTGCATTTGTTATTATAAACATTATTAAACTCCATAAGTGTAGTATATAAATAATATCAAAAAAAAATAAAGTATGCAAAAATATAATAATTTTATTGTTTTATAAATTTGAATTTTTTTAATAAAAATATGTCGGTTAAAATTTTTAACATTATTATTTTATTTTTTGTTTGAATGAGAATGAAATCATGCTTCTATACAAATAATTTAAAATTCATATTTTTTATCGTTAAAAATTTAATTATTGACTATTTATTATTTAATAGTAAAATAATAAAGATAATAATTATTAGGAGGTATTGAAATAATGAAAAAAATATTGATTATTTTTTCTGTTTTATTTATTTTTCTATCGTTTTGTTTTGCCCAGACACCAACTGACACTCCAACTCTCACTGAAACAATAACAGGAACTATTACATTTACTGCAACAGAAACTCCCACAATAACATCAACTCCTACCATCACTCCTACCTTTACCAACTCGCCGACTCCACAGGCAAGTGTATTTGCATATCCCAACCCAGCAGCTTTTCGGGATAATATCTTTATTGCATATCCAAGCAAAACAGGTAAAGCGGACGATATTAAAAGGGTTGTAATTACTTTATATTCCATAAATGGTGATTATGTTGCACAAATAGTTGATGATGCACCTAACGGATATACTGAATTTAAAATTGATAAATTGGCACGCGGTATTTATTTATATAAAGTTCTTGTAAGGTATAATGATGGTACAGAAGAAATTCATAAATATAAGAAATTTGCAATTATAAAATAAAGGAGGAAATAGATGAAAAAATTTTTTATTATTTTACTTTTTATATTTTCTTCAATTACTTTTCTATATGCAGATGCAGAATATCAGATGTTTGATAATTCATCAATTGTTGCGGCAAAATACCTTGACTTTGGTTCAAGTGCTGCTGCAGCAGGTATGGGCAATGCCTATATAGGCGTTGTCAGTAATGCAGAGTCAATATACTGGAATCCCGCTGGATTATGTGAAATGCAAAAACAGGATAAAAACTGGCATATTTATTTTGCTCATAATATATGGTTTCAAGATATAATGGCGAGTGATATAGCACTTGCTAAAAAATTTAAAAAAATTGGCGTTTTTGCACTTGGAGTATCATATTTGAATTTTGGAAGTATTCAAAGAGCAGATATTGATTCCCTTGGTAATCCAGTATTCAGAAAAGATGAAAAATATTCACCTTATTCAATAATTATCAATACTGCATATGCTGGAAAACTTGAAGATGACCTTGATGCAGGTATAAATTTAAAATATATACTAGATAATATTGATGGAAATGTATCCCAAACACTTGCTTTTGATCTTGGATTACGTTATGCATTCCCTTATCTTAAAGGCTTATCTTTTAACCTAGTATCAAAAAATTTTGGTGGACGTTTGAATGAATTTATACTTTCAAAAGAGATCTCATTTGCAATTTCTTATATATTTTCTATATCTAATTTTTCAATAACTCTAGATTATGACATTATAGGAAAAGTGGCAAATGATCCTTTACACAGATTTGGCATTGAAATTGATACTCCATATATTTTTGTTTTCAGAACAGGCTATCATACAGATAATACTACAATTAAAGAAGGATTTAAAAATTTTACTTTTGGTATAGGCATTAAATTATCAGATAAATACGCTGATTTTGCATACGAACCATATGGTGATATTGGAAGCGTATATAAAATTTCATTTGGCGGCGACTTTTAAAATTTATAACTTTAAATTAATAATCGTATAAAAAATAATTTTTCAAATTTTTATATCATATTCTTTCAATTTTCTCCATAATGTGGAGCGAGAAATACCCAACGCTTTTGCAACTTTAGTATGATTTGAACCGAATCTTTCAAAAGCTTTTATAATTGTCTGTTTTTCAAGATCTGATAATAAAAACTCTCTGTCTAATTGATTATTATCTTGAACTTGTTCATGTTGGGTAAGACGACGAAATGGAGAAATATTCTGTAAGTAAACAGGCAAATCTTCAAATCTAATTATATCTGTCTCAGCCATTATGAAAGCATGCTGAATTATATTATCCAGTTCTCTTACATTTCCAGGATAGTCATAATTCATTAATATACCCTTTGCTCGCGGATCAATTCCAATTATATTTCTCTCATATTCTTTGTTATATTTTTCCATAAAAAACCTTATTAATAACGGTATATCCTCTCTTCTTTCACGCAGCGGCGGAATATGAATATGTATAACATTTAATCTAAAAAATAAATCTTCACGAAATTTCTTTTCCTTTATCAATTTAAATAAATCCTGATTTGTTGCTGCAATAACTCTTATACTTACTTTTCTTAAAATTTCATCTCCAAGTCGTCTTAATTCACCATATTCAATAACTCTTAAAATTTTTGATTGGAGATTTAAACTCAAATCACCAATTTCATCTAAAAACAATGTTCCATTATCAGCAAGTTCTATTAAACCCTTTTTATCCGTATTAGCTCCTGTAAATGCACCTTTTTTATATCCAAACAATTCTGATTCAAGTAGATTTTCAGGTATTGCAGCACTATTCACAGCAACAAATGCATTATTTGCTCTTGAACTCGTTTCATAAATAATTCTAGCTATTAATTCTTTCCCTGTGCCTGTTTCACCTGTTATCAAAACATTAGAATCACTTTTTGAAATTTTTTGAATTGTATTTAAAATTTTTCTTATTTTCTCGCTTTTACCAATAAATTTCCCTTTAAAAAAATCATCTGTAAGTGTTTTTTGTGATATTTCTTCTGTTGAATCAATTAAAAATTTTATTTCATTTAAGTTTATTGGATATGTTATATAATTAAAATTAGTTTCTTTTGTAAAATTTATTATTTTATCAACTGATTCTTTTGGAGTAACTATAATAACTTTTACATTTTTATACCTTTCATTTAAAAATTTTATTAAATTTAATTCTGACATTTCAATAAACTGAAAATCCAAAATTATAATATTGTATTCTTTTGTAGAAATAATATTCATAAGCATAGATGGGTCATTAATAATATTTACTGAATAATGATTATCTTCAAGAAAATTATTAATTTTTATTGATTCATCTTTATCTTTCAATGCTATTAATATCTTTTTCATTTTTTAATTTAAGTTCCTTTATTTCATTGAATAATTTTTTTAATTCTATATTATCTTTAAATATTAAAATTCCATGTTGTAACTCATTTAATGCTTCTTCATATTTTTGCATTTTAAAATATGTATATCCAATATATAATGAAATTTCAGAATTATACGTTTCATTTTTAGACATTAAAAAGTTTTTAAGAGCTTCTTCGTATTTTTTTGTTTTAAAATAATACACTCCTATATTTCTATATATTATAGCAGTTTTATAATTTTTTTCAAGTAGAAAATTATATAATCCTTGAGCTGTTTTAATGTTATTTTTTGAAATAAAATCATTGGCTTTTATAAAGGCAAGTTCAAGCATATCATTATAAGACATTTTATTTATTATTTCTATTCCTTTTAAAACATATTCATTTTTACTTCCCATTTTTATAGCTTTATCAAACATTTCCTTAGCTTTAGGTAAAATAAATGTATTATAATATAAAATTCCTAATTTTTCATATGCATAAAGAAGTGGATATCTCTTAATAACATTTTCAAGTGCTATAATTTCATTATCAATATCATTAACCTTGGAATATGCTAATGCTAAATTATAATATATTCTTGCTTCTGGTTTATTAACAGGAAAATTCAATGCCATCTTATATAATTCAATTGCATCATTTATAAATCCATTATCCACTAAAACATTGGCTTGATTGACCATTGAAACAGGATACCATGTTATAAGATTAATATTAGCTTTGCTGTTAATACATGCATTATCAAAAATATACCTGTATGAATATAATTTAAATATTTTTGATGAAAAAAATTTTTTTTCTGCTGATAATTTTATTAAAATACCTTTATTCGTCTCAAATAAATTATATTTCATATTTTCTTTTCTGGGAAAAAATGATGATAGATAAATATTGTTATTTATCTCTTTTTTTAATATTTTTTCAATATTGTTAATAGTATCATAGGGTTTGAAATCATAATTACCATATTTTTTTAAATAATAATCTATACCCCATTGAAATATTAAAAAAGAAGCTGTAAAAAATTTAATGTCTTTTCTTTTATGCATCAATTCCTGCAGATAATATACTGGCATTAAATTGTCATCACCATCTCCTATATATACTCCATTTTCATCAATTGTATTCAAAATTGCATTTCCATAATCATATGAAAAATAATCATTTCTTTTATTATTAAACTTATAATTGATAATAAACATAATCATTATTAATATTATTATTAAAAATAAAAAAATATGTTTTTTAATAGTAGAATTTAATTTATTATAAATAAATAAAATTCCAAAGAAAGATAATAATATTAAAATATAAATAGATGGCATTAAAAAAATATCCATCAAATACAAAACATCTTGTTTTGTTCTGTTGTAGAAAACAACAAAAAAAATAATAATAAAATATATGGAGATCAAAAATATAAAAATATTTCTATTTTTTTTATATAAAAAATAAGAACCAATTATTGAAAAAATCCAGAAAATAAAATTACTCTGTATAAATGTAAATACCAAATACTCCTTAATCTGATATAAATAAACTTTTAAGCTAGGCTCAATAGGATAAACATATGCTTTTCTTAAAATAACCCATAATAAATTATTTAAATTTTTAGGATCGCCCCAGTTTAATAATGCATTAGATGAAGCCCTAATTACTAAAAATAAATAAGGCGTAATGCCCATTAACAACAAAAATAAAATAAATAAATAATTTACTGGTTTTAATCTATTTTTGTATTTTAATAAAAAAAATAAAAATACTAGTGATAAAATTATCATACTAGGCCAGTGATTGGATAATGACAGTGAAAAAATAAAATATAAAATATATAAATATCTTATATTGAATCCATAAAATAATTTTATAGAATAAAATATCAGTAAAGAAAGAAATAAAAGATTTAACATATAAATTCCACCTTTGGCTTCTATTGCTTGATCCCAGAAAATATATGAAAAAGCCATTATTAAAAGCATTAATAAAAATAGTATAAATGGATATCCATTATTGAAAAATTTTATATATAATATTTTTAATATATTATATATAACCAATAAAATAATAAGTGAAAACACACTTGAAAATATATTTATTCTGAACGCATAATTCCCTATTGGAATATATGAAAATATTTTACCAAGAATTACGAATATTGGATATCCAGGGGGATGACCAATTCCAAGCGTTACACAAGCAACAGTTGTTTCCGGAGAGTCATTTGTTTTAAAGACAGGATGCATTGTGCTAAGATATATATAAAAAATTATTAACAGTATAATTATTAAACTTAATAATTCTGTTATCCTTTTCATATGATTACTTTCCATTCTATATTTTCCATTCTATATTTTATAATTTTCATAAGTTGTTATATAACTCTATTATCCTGGTATTTGTTGAACCATATCTTATTGCATTCTCAAGATGTTTTTTTGCTTCTTTTTTCAATCCCCTTTCATAATAATAAATACCAAGTCTTTCATAAGCTAATAAATAATCAGGCTTGGATTGAATACATTTATTTAAATAATATAATTCCTTATCATAATTTTTTAAATTATTATAACATATTGATAATTTATAAAATATTAAATATTCAAGTTTTTCAACCGGTATTAGCAAAGCAAAATTATATAATTGTATTGCCTCTTCAAATCTATTATTATCAAGCAATTTTTCTGCGTGTAATGCGGAGAAAATCATATATCTTGTAATGAGTTCAATATTTTCATCAGTTTTTGCAAATTTAGAATAAAATCCGCGATATGTATATAATTTATATATTAAAGAACTTTCAGATAATTTTCTATTTGAAATCGTTTTTAATAAACCTGAATATCCTGTTATATAATTTATTTTTAATATTTTATCAAATAAATCCGAACTGAAATCTCTATAAATAATATCAGATTTTTTTAAACTTTGATAAATTATTTCATTATAATAATTAGGAAAATTTAAGTTAGATATGATGTAATCATACTTTTTCTCTATAAATTCTCTCCCCCAATGAAATTGTAAAAATGTAAGTGGGATTAATTTAATATCATTTCTTTTTTTATTTACAGTTTGTTCATATAAAATAGGAAAAAAATACATATCATGTTCAGTAAAATAATATGAATTTTCTTTTAATGTATTAAAAATATTAAATGCCAAATCATAGGCAAGAAAGTCTTTGGCTCTATTATTTAATATACTGTTGTTCTTTATATGAATTAATATAATTAATGAAAGAATAATAAAAAAAAATTTTTTATATTTATTTAAAATATAAAAAATTCCAATTGAAATAAAAATTAAAATTATATATTGAAATGGTATTAAAAAAATTTTTATAAGCCATATTATTTCCAATCTGGTTCTATTGTAAACAACCACAGCAAGAAAAACAATAAAAAGTATATAAAGAAAAGTAAAAAAAATAATTTTGTATTTATTAAATAATATATAAAAACCAGGTATTGAAAATATCCATAAAAACCAGTAATTTTGCAAAAATAATTCTATAAAGACTTTGAAATGTTTAAATAAAATATCTACTGAAAATTTTATAATTTCTCCGGCATATGGTTTTCTTGCTATAAAATCAAATAAATCTTTTATATTGACTGTATCACCAAAATTTATAATTGGTAATATTGCATCTCTTATCAATAAAAATGAATAGACAGATAAACCAGTAATGAAAAAAAGAAAAATATAAAATAGATTTTTTGTTTTTAAATCTTTTTTAAATAAGCATATAATATAAAAAATTACAGGAAATAAAATTATCATACTAGGCCAGTGATTTGTAAGAGAAAGAGAATATAAATAAATTAATAAATACAAATATTTCATTTTAAAATTTATTAAAATTTTTATAAAAAGAAAAATAATTATTGATAGAAATAAAAGATTTAAATGATATATACCACCTTTAGTTTCTATTGCTTGATTCCAAAATATATAGGAAAATGCTAATATAAAAATAGAAATAATAGAATAAAGTTTATTTTCAGTTTGAAATAATATAATAGAAATATTTTTCAATATAAAATAAGTAAATAATAATATCAAAATAGCAAGAATTGACGAAAAAATATTTAATCTAAAAGATATATTGCCAACAGGTATTAATGAAAATATTTTTGAAAACATAATATAAAAAGGATAACCAGGTGGATGACAAATGCCAAGGGTATATGTTGCAGCTGCAATTTCAGGGGAATCATTGTTTTTATATGCAGGGAAAAGGCAATTAAGATAAATATAAAATATAATAATAAAAATAATCGGCAAAAAAATAAATTCTTTTATTACTATCTTTTTCATCATAATACATTCATTTATTTTTAAGTTTCTGTTCTATTTGATTTTTCATATCTTTGAATATCTTATTTTCACCATTTAATTCAATATATTTATCAATAATTTTCTTAACTGAATTATAATCCTTTTTTATAAAATAAGCAGTTGCAAGATTAATGTATGCTGCTTCATAATGGGGTGCAATATATATTGCCTGTTCCAACTTCTTTATAGCTTCATCAATATCTCCCATTTGTCCAAGTAAAGCACCTAACATATTATTTACCTCTGGACAATAAGGATTTATTCTTAAATCCTTATTGTAATAATCTTTTGCTTTTTCAAAATTTCCTATTTCTCTATACGCCTCTGCTGCAAAATAATAGTGCGCAACATCCATTTGTGGACATAATTCAACAGGATTTAAATTTATAATTTTTTCATAATATCCTATTGCTTTTTCATAATCTTTATTTTTTGCGTATCTGTTGGCATGTTTTAAATATATATTTGATAACATTGTTTTTGAGTCCATAATAAGATTGAAAACAAACAAAAAAACGAATACTAATAAAATAACATAATATATTATATTTTTTAAAGTATAATATCTCACGAAATCTTCGGTATATTTATATATAAAAAATAAAAATAAAAAGAAATACAATGTTGTAGATGGTATATTATAAAATGTATTAAAAAAACTCGCACTTAAAATAGCTGTGATACTTGTTATTATTCCAATCACAGCAGGATCTTTTAATCTTTTCTTAAATATAATTTTCCAACTCTGCATATAAAATAATATGAGGGCAGAAAGAAACAGTAAAAGACTAAATATGCCTGTCTCTACTGCAATTAAAAGAAAATTTTGATGTGGCATCCATGTTACTACATAATCATAATCTTTGTTTTTTGGATCATTCAATAATTTTGCCTGGTATAAAGGATAATAAAGACGGTAATTACCAATTCCTTTTCCTAGCCAGGGTGAATCATATATCATAAGTAAACTTGCTTTCCACATCAATAATCTATGAATTATTGACCGTTTTTTTTCAATATAAATACTTTTTGATTTATTTTCAATTGTTTTAAATAATAATATTAAAAGTATAAAAATTAATAATATAGATACAATTAATATGAATTTATTTTTTAATAAATCCTTTAATTTGTTAATATTGTAAAATAAAATAATTATAAAAAAAATTGTTATGCCCGATATAAAACCTATAAAAGCTCCAATAACTTTTGTATATAAAAAAGCTAAAAGTGTAATAAATAATGAAATAATTATTAATATTAAATTTTTTTTGTTAAAAAAAAGATAAGAAAATAAAAAAAAGATAGGAAATAGTAGTTGCCCAGCAAAAAAATCGGGATTACCTATGGTTCCCATCGGTCTTCCGGCAAAATTTGTATTCCATTTAAAAAAATCTAGATTAAAATGTTGCAAAATTCCATAAAAACTTATAGTCACATGAATAAATAATATAAATATGATTAATTTATTTAAAAATTTTTTATCTAAAATTGAACTTATAAAATACGAACCAACTATAAATAAAAATAATTCAATAAAATATTTAAAAGCAATTTCTTTATCTAATGCAATAAAAATAGATATAAAGGATATAATTAGATAACCAATTAATGGATATAATAATGGATTAATCTTCAATAAAATTTGATTTTTTTCAAGATTTAAAAATAAATATAAAATTATAAATAATGGTATAAAAATTCTTATAATCATTAACTGAACTGGGCCAAATGGATCAAAAAATGGTTGCCAGAAAGAAATTACTGAAACAACAAAAATAAATAAAATTATTAATTTTAATAATAAATCATATTTGCCATGCGTAACTTTATAATCCATAATAATGTGGTTCATTAATAACTATGCCAGCAGCTCCTATTGCACCCGCAAGTTCGCCAAGTTTAGCAGGCACTATTTTGACTATTTTATACATCAATGGAAAAGTTTGTTTTTTAACCGCCTCTTTTAATGGATCAAATAAATATTTTCCGGCATTGATTACTCCACCAGCAATTATTATTAATTCTGGATTTAAAGCATGTATGACATTGGCAATACCTGCTCCAAGATATTTAATAAAATTATTCCAGACCTCTTTTGCTAGTTTGTCACCACTTATTAATGCTTCATAAACAACTTTTGAAGTAATTTTATTTATATCTCCTTTTACAATTTCTGTAATGATTGTTCTTTCTCCTTCTCTTATTCTCTCTTTTGCAAAATTTGCAATAGCACTTGCAGAAGCATATTGTTCAAGGCAGCCGTGTGCCCCACAATTACATACTCTACCATCGGGATTTAATGACATATGACCTATTTCAGCTGCATTATAATTTGCCCCTCTTATAAGTTTTCCGTCTATTATTATTCCACCCCCAACACCGGTTCCAAGAGTAAAACCAACAACATTTTTTACATTTTTTCCAGCCCCAATCCATTTTTCACCATAAATAGCACAGTTAGCATCATTTTCAACTCCAGTTTTTATTCTAAAATATTTTTCCATTTCTTTTTTTAATTCAACATATTTCCATCCAGGCAAATTAACAGCGCC
>JAOAIN010000148.1 GCA_026414685.1 Candidatus Goldiibacteriota bacterium | reverse complement strand
TATTGAAAAAATATAATCCGTATGAGTTGCAGGTAAATAATAAAATTTTTGTTGACTCTGGAATAAACCATTTCCTAAAATTCCACCTGAACCGATAGCAATTAAAGATTGTATTATCTGCCAACCAGCTCCATAATAATCCTGCCATGGATTCAGAAAAATAAAAATACGCTTTAATCTGTATGGTTCAGTAATTATAAAGTAAAAAGTTGTGATAATACCTGCTAAAAATAAAATAATGAAATAAAATATTTTAACACCACATATAAAAGCCATGGACAAAAATAACATTGAAATTATTACAGCACCTCCTAAATCACGCTGTTTTATAAGTCCTGCAATAATTATAAAAGTTATTACGGTCGCCATAAAAATTTTTTTCGTGGATGTAATATTCTCCCTGCTGAAAAGATAAGCAAGATAAATTATATAAAAAAGTTTAGCAATTTCAAATGGTTGAAATGATGGAAGTGGACCTATTTTAAGCCATCTTACTGCGCCATTTGCTTTTCTTCCAAAACCAGGGATATGCACAGCAAACAACATTAAAATACTCAAAAGCAATAATGGAATTATTAACTTTATCAAATCCTTCTTATCCATTTTAAAAAACACATATCCTGCAATACACCCAATAATCAACCACAATAACTGTCTTTTAAAAAAATAAGCTCCATCTTTGAAATTTTCAATTGCAATTACAGTGCTGCTACTATATACCATTATAAGGCCACTTAAAATAAAAACAACTGCGGTAATAAAAAGTATACCATCAATGCTACCAGTGTTAAAATTTTTGTCATGCATTTTTAATCACCTTCTGAACGCATTTTTTAAAATCATCGCCCCGCTCTTCATAATTTTTATACATATCAAAACTAGCGCATCCAGGAGAAAAAAGTACAATCTTTATATCCTTTTCTGATACGGATTTTTTTATTACATCATCCATATTAATAGCTTCCACAACACTTACTTTATCCTTGAAAATATTTTTAATTTTTTCTCTATTTTCACCAAAAGCAATAATCTTTTTTACATATGTAGGCAACACATCATAAAGTTGGCGGAAATCAGTATTTTTTTCTCTGCCACCGAGAATAAGAATCATATTTTCATTAAAAGTCCTGACCGCTTTAATAACTGCATCTATATTTGTTCCCTTTGAATCATTATAAAATTTTTTCCCATTTATCTCGCCTACATATTCTATTCTATGACTTAACCCTTTAAAATTTTTTATCACTTCTTGTGTTTTGGAAAAGTCAAGTTTTAAAATATCAGAAATTATTATTGAGGTTATTACATTTTCCTGATTATGCTTGCCTGGTAATTTTAACTCTTTTGTTGAAAAAAGTTCTTCCCTTTTTCCAAATACGTTTTTAACAAACATGTCATTTTCCACATAATAACCATCTTTTAAAGTAGTATATGCAGAAAATAAAATTTTAGTGCATTTCGCCATAGAACTCATAATTTCTGTAAATTTATCATCATAATTGAGTAATAAAAACTCGTCTTGTGTTTGATTTTTAAAAATATTTGCCTTTGCTTCAGCATATGCTTGCATATTAGGATATCTATCCATATGATCATCTGTTATGTTCAATATAGCTGAAATAAAAGGTTTAAAATCAATGATAGTTTCTAATTGGAAACTTGATACTTCCAGAACAACATGTGTATATTTTGAAACATTTTCAAGTATATCGCAAAATGGCGTCCCCACATTCCCAGCCATCGCAACCTTTTCACCCAACTGGTCTTTTAATATTTCATAAACCAGTTTTGTTGTTGTTGTCTTGCCATTGGTTCCTGTTATGGCAATTATTCGGATTGGATATTCTTTACAAAACTGGTAGGCAAATTCAAGTTCTCCCATGAATGTTTTATTATTTCGCTTTATAATATCAATCCATTTAGGTGTAACCGGTATACCAGGAGATATAACAATAATATCCGAATGAATAAAACTCTCATCTTTATGACCATCTGTTTCAAGAATAACTCCTTTTTTCTCTAGAGCTAGTGCATCTTCTGATAATTTAGAACGAGTTTTAATATCACTTAAAATAATTTGAGCTGGATTTCTGTTTAAAACAAATTTAGCAACAGCAACACCGCTCTTACCAGCTCCAAGTATCAATATTTTTTTTCCGTTGATGTTCATATTTTTACCTCAATTTAAGTGTACTTAATGTGAAAAGTAAAATAATAATTGCAACTATCCAAAACCTAATAATTATCTTTGGTTCAGAAATACCTTTTAACTGAAAATGATGATGTAGCGGAGCCATAGCAAAAATTCTTTTTTTTGTAATCTTATATGAAGCAATTTGAAGTATCACAGATAAAACTTCCACGACAAAAATTATTCCGATTATCAATAATAATATTTCCTGTTTTATCAATACTGCAACTGTTCCTATAAGTCCGCCCAGCATCAAGGAACCCGTATCGCCCATGAACACTTCTGCAGGATATGTATTGAACCACAAAAACCCGAGCAAAGCACCAGCCATTGCCGCACATACAACCACAAGTTCACTACTCTGAGCAACATACATAATTAAAAGATAATTGCTAGTTTTAATATTGCCGATCAAATATGATAAGACCGTCAGAGTTATAAAAATAAAAAAACAAAGGCCAGCAGCCAGTCCATCCAGGCCATCAGTTAAATTCACAGCATTAGACCATGATGCAATTACCAACATTGCAAACACTATATAAATCCACATATTGAGTAAAAAGGGAGTTTTTATAAATGGTATATTTATATATGTTTTAAAAGCAAATGTATTTGAAGTAAATTTCAAATAAAGTAAAATAATTAAAAAAGAACCGAGAAATTGTAAAAATAGTTTCCTTCTTACCGTGAGTCCTTTTGTACCAATTTTAAGTTTTAATAAATCATCTATGAATCCGATAATAACAAACCAGAAAACAGAAAATAATATTATATAAACATAGCTATTATCAAATCTAACCCATAAAGCTAAAGAAATAATAAAAGATATAAATATGAGGAGCCCCCCCATCGTTGGGGTACCTTTTTTCTCCAGATGCTTTTGAGGTCCATCTTCTCTTATTACCTGAATTACTCTGTACTCCTTTAATTTATTTATTACAAATTTTCCTATCAATACCGCAATGATAAAAGCAGTTATTGCTGCAAAAGCTGCTCTGACTGTGATATATCTGAAAATATTAAAAAATGAAATATATTCATGCAACGGATAAATAAGATGATAAAACATTTTATCTCCTTTTATAAA
>JAOAIN010000002.1 GCA_026414685.1 Candidatus Goldiibacteriota bacterium | reverse complement strand
GATAATCCACAGAAAATTATCCAGATGGCAAATTTTAAAATTGAAATTGAAAAAATGAGAGAAGAGATAAATATTATACGGGAATTAAAACAGAAAGGCACAAAAGAAGTAATACAGTATAGAATAAAGAAGAAATTGCAGAAGGAAGGAAAAGTGATAGGTGAATCAGACACCCAGATAACTGTAGGTGGGACAAATGAAAATACCGGTAAAATAAAAGAAAGAGTCCATAAAATATTAAAAGCAAAATTAAAAAATGAACTTTATAATGAAAAATCACATGCATACAGGGATTTAAAATTCATAAACGAAGAAATGAAAGCTGATATACATCTTGGTAAAACAATGACCGATGTCCATGGAAATAGAATAAGAATGGAAGAATTCATTTACAGGCCTAAAGCAAATCAGGTAAATTTACTTTCTTTAACACTTCGCGAAGGAAGAATTGATTATTTAAAAGGAGAAAATATATTCAGATATGCAATAGATGATGAGCCTACATGGCAGGAATGGAAAAAAATGTGGCAAAAAGAATGGTATCAATATACAAAACCAACAAATTACTTACAGGAACAAAGAATTGTATTGTCAAATGTAAATGATTGGGTATTTATAGGAACCCTATATGCAGAGCCTATAAATTTAGCTGGAACAGCTGCTCCTTATCTATGGAAACTCATGAAATATACTGAAATACTAGCTTTTACAAAAGCAGGAGCACCACAAGAACCTGTTGGCGATATGACAGTTGCTAATTTCATTACAATTCCTGATAATCAACAATATATCCGTGAACATCGTGTTTTTGGCGATTATGACGTAACACTAGGAAATCAACCGATTTATAAAGGAATTTTTGATAAAACATTTACTAATAACAACGAATATAAAAATACTGTTAATAAATGGAACACTGAACTTCAGCCAGTATCAACGCCAACAACAATGTATGACAAAATTGAATTAGCATGTAAAGCCGAGGCATCAACATTATTCAATGCCAATATACAAAATATATATTATGAAACCAATGAAAATCTTTTTGATCTTCGCAAACTTGCCATGAGACATACAAGATATTACAATGATGGTTCAAATCTATCACTTGGAATCGTGTTAATTGATGATTATGGATTTATACAAGAATTACCAAGGCCTGATGCAAACCCAATTGATAAAGCAATATGGCTTATAGATGTTGTCTTAAACACAAACGTTGAGTTAATGGTACAATCAAATCAATTCGCTGATAAGAAAATGGGTATAGATATTGTATCTAAAATGCTCTGGTGGCTCATGCTTAATCCACAAAACAAAGATAATACAACGCCTATAAATGAAGAATATTCAAATTTACCATATATTAAACCGGCAACTCAACCATAACACTATACTCCCTCACCTGTAGAGACGTCTCATATAAAGACGTCTCTACAATTTTATTTTAAAATAAAATTGACCTTATATTTTTTATATTATATAATTAAAAAAAAATAAGGAGTGAATTAAATGAAAAAATATTTAATTATAATATTATTACTACCTTTCTATTTAAATGCAATGGAATTCATACCAGGTTTTGATATAAATGGTTCTATAACATACCCTACAATACTCACAAACGAATCATCAGAACTTGATAAAAAAATAGGGGTGGAAGCTGGTTTTGCCGGTTCATTTATGGTAAATACTGATTTTTTACCACAGTTATGGTTCATCCCAACTATAACATTTAATTACTCATCAACTATGCAACCATTGAATGTAGATGACCAGAGATTTCTTTTTACCCAATGGATGGATATTTATTTTTCAGGTGGATTTAATTACGAAATCTTAAATAATTTGGAAGCACGCATCAGGGGTTTTTACCGTCTTGATTATGCCCAGCAAACAATGGATGAAAAAATAGGAAAGGGGTTATATGATTATATTGATACTGGTTTTTATACTGAATTATTTATGAAAACAGAAATATATTATCCTAGTGAAATAACATTAGGATTTAAATATATAGATAAAAGATTTCCAAATTATGAATCACTTATATCAATGATTGATCCTGATACAATTGGTGGGACTTTAAATGCATCTGCAAAAAAAGAAAAAGATAATCTGACATATAGTTTTTATATCTCAGATGAGATAAAACTAGGTGACTCTGGTTGGATGGCGCTTTTTTCATTTACTTATGATTATATACCTTATTTTGAGCAACGAATAATATCTCAGATTGGTGAGTTAACTGATTCAAAAAGAATAGATAGATTTGCAACTCTTGATATTAGTTTTCCTTATTATAAAGATGCAATTTCTGGCATGGAAATTGGTTATAGTTTAATTGTAAAAACAACTGATCAGAATTATTATGATAGTTTAGAAAATTTAGATCCAGGAGATGATGTTTTTATCCCAAATTATTATAGTTATATAAATCACATTATTAAATTATCTTTAACTTATGAATTTCCATTTGAATTATTTACAAAGTATAAACCAGCAGCTATAATAAGCTTTTCTTTTGATACATTAACTTATAAAGAAAGATTAGCCAAAAGCCAATTAGGTATATATACAAATGAAAAGCAACAAGAAAACAATTATAAATTATCATTTGATATTAAACAAAATATAACTGATTTTTGGAATTATTATTTAAATACTACTTTTATTAGATATTTATCAAATATGAAATGGGAAGCATATGGAACATATAATTATACATATTTAACCATATCCTTGGGGACTGCATTTATTTTTTAAGATAATGAAATATAAAAAAATATTTAAATGGGAATTATTCCTTGGTATTTCTGTAATTTTGGTAATAAGTTTTATTATATTTAATTTTTTTGTATACGGATTTTTTTTAAATATCCTTGATAAAGAATTAAATAATCGTCTACTTTTGATATCAGATGAATTGCAAAATAATATTGATAGTATTGTTTTTACATTTACTTCAATTGAAAAATATAATAGGTTATATGAAAAATATTTGAATATCTTATATGAAACTAAAAAAAGATGGTCTGTTGATATTGTTTTTTTAAATCCGATGTGGAAAGTCTGTCTATCTACAATTCCTGAATACAGCTATTTTTCTCCTGATTTTTTATCTATTAATTTAAATAATATTACATATTTTGAAAACGGAACCCCAGTAAAAGAATATATCCAGCCATTTAAAAAAGATAATATTACAAAAGGATATATATATATGAAAATGAAAGGGGATATTCTTTCTCAATTTATAACAATTAAAAGAAACCAATATATAATTTTTACTATTATTTTCATTTTTGCCTTACTTATATCATTTATATTTTCGCATTTATTCACAAGTAGAATAGAAAAAACAATTAAAATTTTAGAAAGAATATCGCGTGGAGAAAATAAAATTATAAAAATTGACTGGTTTGATGAATTCTCATATCTGCAAGAAGAAATAAATAAAATGGTTTTAAATTTAAAACAATTGCAGGAACAGAGAACAAAAGAAATACAATTAATAGCAATGGGGCTTGCTCATGAAATAAAAAATCCAATTACCGCAGCATATAATTTAATTGAACTTTTGGAAAAAAAACCTGATGACAAAAAAAATATAGAAAGAATAAAAGAAATAAAACAGGAAATAATACGTTTAAATTTAATAACAGATAAATTTATACAATTTGCAAGAGAAGATACTCTTTCAAAAGAAAAAATTCAATTAAAATCCTTTTTTAACAATATATTAATGCAATTTGATGTTAATATAAAAATAAATTACGAAAATATCAATGATTCCCAATTATTAGAAATTGATACGATATTAATGGAAAGAGCTATTAAAAATTTAATAAAAAATTCAAAAGAAGCTGGAGCAAATAAAATAGATATCACAATAACAAAAAATGAAAAATTCTTACTTATTTCAATAATAGATGATGCAGAATTAATACCGGAAAATATAAAAGATAAAATATTTTTACCTTTTTTTACAACAAAGCAAACTGGCATGGGGATAGGATTGGCAATCACTAAAAATATTATTGAAAAACATAATGGTAAAATAGAATATAAACCATTTGAAAACAAAAATAGATTTGAGATAATAATCCCGATAGAAAAAATTTTTATAAATGAGGAAATATAATAATTATGTATAAAATTTTAATAGTTGAAGATGAAAGAAATATACGCGAATCAATAGAAGCCATTTTAAGTGAAAGATATGATGTTAAAACAGCCTCCTCAGGCAATGAAGCTTTAAATATTATTACAAAGGAATCATTTGATTTATTGATAACTGATATTAGGATGCCAGGAATAAGTGGTCTTGAATTATTAAAAGAATTCAAAAGATTATATCCAGATAATCCAGTAATAGTTATAACTGCATTTACTTCAATACAATCAGCTGTTGAAGCGATGAAAGCAGGTGCATCTGAATATGTGCCCAAACCATTTTCTCTTGAAGAAATAGATATAAAGGTAAGGAATTTATTAAAATCAAAAAAAATAAATGAAGAAAAAAAATTTTATGAAAAAGAAAAAGATGATATTTTTGGTGAAATAATCGGGAAAAGTCCAGAAATTGAAAAAATAAAGGAATCAATTAAAAAAATTGCAAAAAATGATACAACTGTACTTATTACAGGTGAAACCGGTACAGGTAAAGAACTCATTGCTTGGACAATTCATAAATTGAGTGGTAGAATAGGTCCATTTGTTCCTGTGCATTGTGCTGCATATGCTAGGGGAGTAATAGAATCAGAACTTTTTGGTCATGAAAAAGGTTCTTTTACTGGTGCAGATAAATTAAGACGAGGTAAAATAGAAATAGCGGAAAACGGAACTCTTTTTTTAGATGAATTAGGTGATATTCCATTAGATATTCAGGTTAAATTACTTCGCGTTTTAGAAAACAGAACTTTTGAAAGAGTTGGAGGTAATAAACAGTTAAATACAAATGCAAGAATTATATGTGCAACAAATAAAAATTTAAATGAATTAGTAAAAAATGGCACATTCAGAGAAGACCTATATTATAGAATAAATGTTTTTCCAATTCACATCCCACCATTACGTGAAAGAAAGGAAGATATTTTATTACTCGCTGAATACTTTTTAAAAAAAAGTAATTCTAATTTAAAAATAGATAATAATGCTAAAAATTTACTTATTAATTATAACTGGCCAGGAAATATAAGAGAATTACAAAATATAATAGAAAGAGCTATTGTTTTATCTGAAAATGATAATTTAAGAATTGATCTAGCTATGGGAAATATCAATGTTGATCTTAATATATCTGATTTTAATTTAAATAATGGACTTGATAAAATAATTGAAGATATTGAAAAACATATAATTTTAAAAACACTTAAAGAAAATAATTTCAGTCAAACTAAAACTGCAAAAATACTTAAAATAAATAGAACAACATTACAATATAAAATACAAAAATATAAAATAAAGGATGATATAAATGGCTAAAAAATTTATTCTTATTATTGTTTTTATTTTTTTATTTATAATTCCAATTATTTCTGAAAATTACGACTTAAATGATTTATCAATGCTTATGAGTAAACATATTGAAAATATTAAAAAAATTACTGAGCTTGAAAAAAAATTAGTAAGTTATAAATTTTCTTCTGGAAATGAATTTTTAAATATTATAAATAGAAAAAATATTGAAAAAAATATACACAAAAGAAATCAGATCTTAAAAGAAATAAATAATTTAACAATAGAAAATCAAAAAATTATTGAAAAATTATTTAATGTATATGATTTATTATATAATGATATAAAAAATAAATATTTGGATAAAGATTTTATAACTATTATTGATTATATAGATACTTTAAAGTTTGACATTTTTATTAAATCTATATATTTAGACAAGAATGATATCATACGATTACAAAAACAGGGTAAAATTGACCTTTTAAAAGCTAAATATGAATCACAAAATATTATTATTAATGAAATAAATAATTTTATAATTAAGCAAAAAATAAAAGCTAATTTATTTAAAAATACTGATAAAAATAAAGAAATATTGAAAAATATAGAAATATTGTATAAAAAACTAACTGATTTTAATAATTCACAGCAAATTATAAAATTATATATTTAATAAATTATTTTTTAAAATTTTATAATTTATTTTATAAACCATCACTTCGTATAATGTATCTTATGTAAACTTACAGTATACTTTTAAGCAAAAGATTTAAAGTATTAAAAAAAATATTTAAATAAAGGAAATTATTGATATTTTTAATGTAAAACTTTATAGGCAAAAATATTAATATATAAAATTTTATTTTGTTAAAATGTTAATAAAATTTTGATTTAAAAAATTATTTATGATTTTATTAAAATGAAATTATTTTGAAATATTATCTATAAATCATTATTTATACCCTATTTAATTAAATAAAATTTTATTTATATTTAAAAATAACATATTGCTATATCAAAAATTTTAAAAATAATTTTTTGTAAATAATAAAAAATTAAAGTCAATTTATAAAATTTATTTATAATATGTTATATATACTATGTATTTTGAACTAAAAAACAAATTTATATACAAAATTTTTTGATTTTAAAAAAGGGTTATTATATTGATTATTAAAAATTTTTTATTTAAAATAAAATATGAAAGAAATCCATAAATTTGTTAGTCATATTTAACTTTAATATTAAATACAATTTTTCAAACTATGTTTAGAAAAATTTTTTAAAAATAACTAATTAATATTTTTATTTTTAATATTATGATTATCTATTTTATATAAAAATAGTATTTTTATTAAATAGGATTACTTTATAGTTCATGTAAATTTAAATTTTAAAGGTATTTATTAAATAGATAATAAGTTATATAAGAAAAATTTTTATAGCAATAATAGTTATATGGCGTGTGTGATTACATATTTATTTAAATATTCAAGATCTTCTTCTTTTAAAGCAATAAAACTAACACCTATATCATAAGAACCGGTTTTATTTTCCTTACACCACTGTACTTCACAAAAAGCTTTTATATGTTTTTTATTATTTTCAACAGGTATTTCAACTCTTATAACATTGCCTTCGTTAATTTTATGTGGTATTACCATACATAAACCACCACGTGAAATGTTTTTAGTTGTTGCAGTTATATATTCTACTTGTATAGAAGATGAATCATCCCCTATTAATTTATATCTGATTTCATTATTAAATTCAGCTCTTTTATCAGATCTTTTCTCAATATAACCAATCATATTCTACCTCCTATTTAAAATTTTTATTTATATAAGCAAATTTTATACCATTAATGAATAATATTTAAACGAATATTTATTTAACTTTTTAAATTATTAAATAATTTTTTGCGCCTTTTAAGACATTTTTTTCTTTTTTGTCCTTATTGGGACAATTTTTTCTAAATTATATTTTTTTATCTTGTTCATTATTACCTTTCTACTGATACCTAAAAGTTTAGCAGCTTTTGTTTGATTACCATTACTTTTAATCAATGCATTAATAATTGATTGTTTTTCAATATCATATAAACCCATTTCATCGGGTATATTCAAACTAGAAATTATAGAATTTTTATTATCAAAATATAAATTTAAATTATCTACTTCAATTATTGGTCCAGATGATACCACTAGTGCTTCTTCAATCACATTACGTAATTCTCTTATATTTCCAGGCCAGTTATATTGAATTAATTTTTCCATAGCAGAATCAGAAATCGTTTTTTCCGGAATATCATTTTTTAAAGATAATTCTTTTATAAAATAATTTACAAGAAGTGGAATATCAGCTTTTCTTTCGCGTAACGGTGGCAAATGAAGATTTATAACATTTAATCTGTAATATAAATCTTCTCTGAATGTCCCTTTTTGAACTTCTTTTTTTAAATCACTATTTGTTGCACTTATAATTCTCACATCAATATCCCTAGATGTATTGGAACCAAGTGGCTCTATCTTTTTTTCTTCAAGAATTCTTAGCAATTTTGCCTGAACTCTGTAATTAGTATTTCCTATTTCGTCAAGAAAAATAGTACCATTATTTGCGATTTCAAATTTTCCTTTTTTTGATGATACAGCACCGGTAAAAGCCCCCTTTTCATAACCAAATAACTCAGATTCTTGTAGACCATCAGGTATTGCTGCAAGATTTATACAAACCATTTTATTATTTTTTCTTTTTGATAAATTATGTATAGCTCTTGCTGCCATTTCCTTGCCCGTGCCACTTTCACCTGTTATTAATACCGTTGAATCTGTTTTTGCAATACTTATAATTTTATTAAATATATCTCGCATTTTTTTTGATGAACCAATCATATTTTCAAAAACATATTTACCTTCTCTATGTCCTTTTAAAATTTCAATTTCCTTTTTAAATTTATATTTTTCTATAACTTTTGAAATGGTTAATTTTAATTCTTCATAATTTAAAGGTTTTTGAAGATAATTTTCAACACCTAGTTTCATTGCTTCTACTGCTGATTCAATTGTTCCATATGCTGTCATTATTATAACGGGGATCTCTGAATTTATTTCCTTGATTTTTTTATATAATGTTAGCCCATCAATTTTTGGCATTTTTAAGTCAAGTAAACATAAATTGATATCCATCTTTTTAATTAAATTTATACATGTTATAGGGTCATCTGTGATAAAAACTTCATAACCTTCTTGCTCTAAAATTGCTTTTATTACTTTTAATGTGGAAATATTGTCATCAATTATAAGTATATTATATTTCATGATTGACTATTTCCTTTGTTCAATGAGTGGTAATGAAATGATAAATTCACTACCTTTATTCAATTTACTTCTTACTGATATATTACCTTTATGTTTTTCAATTATTGACTTACATATAGCAAGTCCTAAACCAAGACCATTTTCTTTAGTTGTCCAAAATGGCACAAAAATAGAATTTATATCATCACTTTTTATACCATGACCATTATCAATTATGGATATATGTACTTTGTTCTTGATTTTTCTAGCTATTATTTTAATTTCCGGATTTTTAATATTTATTATTGCATCTTTAGCATTGGATAATAAATTTACAATAACTTGCCTCATCTGTTCTGGATCTATATAAATATCTGGTAAATTTTTTTCAACAAAAATACCAACATCCACAGGTATACTATGTTTTATGGTCATTATGATACCTGATAAAAAATTTTCTAAATTTACCTTTTTTAATTTTAATTTTACACCTCGTGAAAAACTTAAAAATTCATTTAGATATTTATCCAAACGTTCTATTTCATTGATAATTATATCAGTAAACTCTTTCACATCATCCAGGTTTGAATATTTTTTATTTAGATATTCACTGGCTCCTTTTATAGAATTAAGTGGGTTTCTAATTTCATGCGCAAGTCCTGCTATCATTGTCTGAATTGAGTTATTTATTTGGTCTGTTAATTTTTTATTGAGATTATTTTTTAAATTTTTCATAAATTTTTTATTTTTTTATTAATTTTATCATTTCTTTAATTGCTTGATACAATCCTACAAAAATTGATCTTGAAATTATGCTGTGTCCTATATTCAAATCTTCAATTACATGTATTTTAGAAATTTCTTTAACATTGTCATAATTTAAACCATGACCAGCGTTAATTTTTAATCCTATTGAATGAGCAAAATATGCTGCTTTTTGTATTTTTAGTAATTCAATTTTTCTTTCTTTTTCGGTATTTACTTCTGCATAAAGTCCTGTATGAATTTCTATATAATCAGAATTCAATTCTTTTGCCAGCTTTATCTGTTCAATATCTGGATTTATAAATAAACTCACTATAATACCATTTTCCTTTAATTTTTTTATAATATTTTTTAATTTGTTAAAGTTTTTCTTTACATCTAGGCCACCTTCTGTAGTTAATTCTTTTCGCCTTTCTGGCACAATTGTGGCCTCATCTGGTTTAACTTTTAACGCAATATTTACTATGTCTCTATTAATGGACATTTCAAGATTTAATTTTGATTTTATTATTTTTCTTATTAAAAATAAATCTCTATCCTGTATATGTCTTCTATCCTCTCGTAGATGAACAGTAACACCTACTGCTCCTGCTTTTTCCACTATTTTTACAGCTTTTACAGGATCTGGTTCATGTCCACCTCTAGCCTGTCTTAATGTGGCTATATGGTCAATATTAACACATAAATTTGCCATTTATTATTAAAACACACTCCTTTATAAAATTTATTATTTTAAATTTTTCAAATAAAATTATTTATTAATACTTGTTGGCGTTGTAGATGGTGATTGTTGTGTTTCAATTTTTTCAAAATCTATTGTAAGACCAGTTGGAGTTATATTTATAATACTTACTCCTTTGGGTATATTTTTTATCTGTGCCGCAGATATTGAAAAATTATTTCTTCCATTTTTTATACCAGCTAAATCTATCTGAACTTTTATTTCTTTTTTATCCATTTTATTTATGATATCGCGCCTACCCTGAAGAAGAATTTCAATTGTATTTCTTACTTTATTTGTTATTTTCATATTAGAAGGAAAATTTAAAAATTCTATCGGTGCACTTATATTAATTATCAAATTTTGTTCGCTGACAACATAAAACCATAATATAAATGATGTTATCAATGCTGCTAATTTATATTGCCATTTAACTAAAAATAAATTACGTAAAAAATCAAGCATTACAACCTCCATATTAGTTATATTAATAAATTAATTATTATGTTTTTTTATGTATAACTTTTAAAGTTTTTAATAAAAATTAATGTATTTTAGGAGCATATAATGATAATATCTCAAGTAATGTCTCACTGTCAATATCTGGGGTTATTTTTCCACTTATTGCAAGAGATATTGACTTACGCTCCTCTGAAACAATTATTGTAATTGCATCTGTTTCTTCTGAAATACCAATCGCCGCTCTATGCCTCATGCCGTATTTCTTATCAATATCTTCTTTTTGAGACAAGGGTAAAATACATGCAGCGGCAGCAATTCTACCTTCACGTATTATAACAGCACCATCATGTAATGGTGATTTGGGATTAAAAATAGATATTAATAATTCTGAAGATGTTTCTGAGTCAAGTTTTATTCCCGTCTCAATAAAACTTTTTAAATTAACTTCTCTTTCAATAACTATTAACGCCCCTGTCTTTTTTTTACACAAAATTTCTGCTGCTTCTTTTATTTCTCTATATAACTGGACATGTTCTTTAAAAATATATTTAAATAATCTATTCTGACCTAATTCAACTAGTGCTCGTCTTAATTCAGGTTGGAAAACAATTACAAAAGCAATAATCCATATTGCAGTAAGTCCTGTTAATAACCAGGATAAAAGATAAAGATCAAGTATTCTTGAAATAACAACAAGAAATAAAATTATTATTAGTCCTTGAAGCATCTGTAAAGCTCTTGTCTCTTTTATAATTAAAAATAAATTATATAAAATAACAGTAACAATTATAATATCTACAATATCATTCCATCTCATTGTAACAATTGCATCTTTTAAAGAAATAAAAAAACTCATTTCAATTCACCATAGATATTTTTTTATTTTGTAAAATTTTATCAGTTACAAGAACAGCATCTTTTATTGCCTTAACATCATGTACGCGAACAATTGATGCTCCATTTATAATACTTAAGACCACTGATGCAATAGTCCCATATAACCTATCTTCAGGTGGTTTATTGAGAATATTTCCAATAAATGACTTTCTTGATGTTCCTATTAAAATCGGATAACCTAATGATTTAAATTCAGATAAATTATTCAATATTTTTAAGTTATCATATAATGATTTTCCAAAACCAATTCCAGGATCTAAAATAATTTTATCAGTACTAATTCCATTATCATTTATTTTTTTAATTTGTTTTAAAAAAAATTCCTTTATATCAAAAACAACCCCCTTCTCAGAATAAATAGGATTTTGTTGCATGTTCAATGGTTGCCCATTTATATGCATAATGATATAAGAGCAATTATATTTTGCTACAATTTTTATCATTTTTTCGTCAAATGTTCCACCTGAAATATCATTTATTATATCAGCGCCATTTAAAATTGCCTGTTCTGCCACATTTGATTTATATGTATCTATTGAAATAGGAGTTTTATTGTCAATTTCTCTAAATTTTTTTATAACAGGTAATACCCTTTTTAGTTCTTCTTCTTCATTTACTGGCAATGCGCCTGGTCGTGTTGATTCTCCACCGATATCAATTATATCTGCTCCTTCTTTTACAAGCTGTATTGCTTTCTCTACTGCTTCATCAGACGTTTTATACATCCCACCATCATAAAAAGAGTCAGGAGTGATATTTATGATACCCATTATATATGTCCTGTTAAAGTTATATTCCTTTCCACGTAAAATTAATTTCATAATAATTTTTTATTCATTTTTTATTAATGTTAGAGCTTCTTTTCTGGTTGATTCATTTTTTCTGAATACACCACGAATAGCTGAAGTTACCATTAAAGAACCGGGTTTTTTAATTCCACGCATTGTGGTACATAAATGTTCTGCTTCAAGTATAACAAGAACACCAAGTGGATTTAATGATTTTACCAAAATATCTGCAATCTGTGTTGTCAATCGCTCTTGCAATTGTAATCTTCTTGAAAAAACATCAACTATTCTAGCAAGTTTACTTAATCCTATTAATCTATTATTCTTCGGGACATATGCTATATGTGCCTTACCAAAAAATGGTAACATATGGTGCTCACATATTGAAAAAAATGGAATGTCTTTTAAAATTATCATTTCGTCATGCTCTTCGTTAGTGAAAATTTTTATTAAATTATATGGATCTTGTTTAATACCGGCAAAAATTTCTTCATACATATCAGCAACACGTTGTGGTGTATTTTTTAATCCTTCTCTATTTATATCTTCGCCTATTGCCTCAAGTATCATTTTTACTGCTGTCTTTATTTTTTCCTTGTTCATCTTTTTTTACCTTTTTATCAATTTTTTCTTTCCCATTATACTGTCTAAAAAGATTTTCAAAATCTTCTCCTTCTATGATTTCTTTTTCTAGTAAAGTATGTGCAATTTTATCTAGTAATTTTCTATCCTTTATTAAAATCATTTTTGCTTTTTTATAAGAATTATTTATTATTTTATTTACTTCTTTATCAATTAATTGAGCTGTTTTTTCAGAATAATTTTTTTCCCTCATTAAATCCTTACCAAGGAAAATTTCTCTGCTTGATTTTCCATAAGTCAAGGATCCGAGTTTTTCACTCATGCCATATTCACAAACCATTTTATGGGCCATATTCGTTGCTTTTTCTATATCATTACTCGCTCCTGTGGAAATTTCTTTATTAAAAACAATTTCTTCTGCAGCTCTACCTCCTAACAGGACTGTTATATTATTTATTATTTCTGTCTTGGTTGCTAAAAATCTATCCTCTGTAGGTAATTGTAATGTGTAACCTAAAGCACCATATCCACGAGGTATAATAGAAATTTTATGAACAGGATAAGTATTTGGTAAATGCCTAGCAACCAATGCATGCCCTGATTCATGATATGCAATTCTTTTCTTTTCATCATCACTTATTACTCTGCTTTTTCTTTGTGGACCAGCAATGACTCTGTCTATCGCTTCCTCAAATTCCTCCATTGTTACTGCTTTTTTATTACGTCTTGCTGCAAGTAATGCTGCTTCATTAGCAAGATTGGCAAGGTCAGCACCAGAAAAACCAGATGTTCTTCTAGCTATAATTTTTAAATCAACTCCTGGGTCAAGTAAAATTTTCCTGGTATGAACCTTTAAAATTCCTTCTCTACCATTAAGATCGGGTCTATCAACCACTATTTGCCTATCAAACCTACCTGGTCTTAATAATGCTGGATCAAGAATATCAGGTCTATTGGTTGCGGCAATTATTATTACACCAGTATTAGCTTCAAATCCATCCATCTCAACAAGTAAAGCATTTAACGTCTGCTCTCTCTCATCATGACCACCACCAAGACCTGCACCCCTATATCTACCAACCGCATCTATTTCATCAATAAAAACTATACAAGGAGCATTCTTTTTCCCTTGTTCAAATAAATCTCTGACTCGCGCTGCTCCTACCCCTACAAACATTTCAACAAAATCCGAACCAGAAATAGAAAAAAAAGGAACACCCGCCTCTCCTGCAACTGCGCGCGCAAGCAAAGTTTTCCCTGAACCAGGAGGTCCTAATAAAAGAACTCCTTTTGGAATCTTTCCACCTATTTTCTGAAACTTTTTTGGATCTTTTAAAAATTCAATTATTTCAGCGAGTTCTTCTTTCGCTTCGTCTATTCCAGCAACATCCTTAAAGGTTACTTTACCTGCAACCTCTGCTAATTTAGCTCTACTTTTGCCAAAGGATATTGCTCCACCAGCTCCGCCTTGCGCTCTATTAAATATGAATAACCAAAAAACAATTAATAATATTATAGGTCCCCAATAAATAAAAAAAGTACTTAAAAACCTGCTTACGGTACTTCCTGGTAATTTAACAGAAATTTTTACTTTATTTTCATGAAGTACTTTAAAAAAATAATCATCATTTACTGGAGCAGAAGAAAAAAATTTGATATTATCTCTAAACAGTCCTTCTATTTCATTAATGCCATTGTCTTTCTGATAAATTGTAACTTCCAATATTTCATTATTCTTTACCTTTTCAATAAATTCAGAGTATGTTAATTTTTTGGGAGATGTTTCTTTGAGAATAGAAAAATAATTTATAAATATTATAAGAACAATAAATAAGAATAACCAAAATGAAAATGAAAAGCTTCTATTACTCAAAATACACCTCCAAAAATAATTTATTTCCTTATTATTTTATACTATATTTTTTAATATAAGTAAAGAAAAAATGTCCATAAAAGGACATTTTTAGAATTTTCTTCTAAATGTAACTAATAAATGGAGATAATTATTTCGTTATATAATATAATTAAAATATTTATATATAAAATTTAGATAAAGTCATTATAAAAATTATAAATAAAATTATTTAGCATTTAATTTCTTTCTCAATATTTCATAATTCACACTTTCACTTTTTACAATATGATCAAGA
Organism: Candidatus Goldiibacteriota bacterium; assembly: GCA_026414685.1. Classification (GTDB taxonomy): domain Bacteria; phylum Oederibacteriota; class PGYV01; order PGYV01; family DSYL01; genus DSYL01. Next base: position 11,620 of record JAOAIN010000002.1, on the reverse strand, counting down.
ACACCATTAATAAAACTTCCGGATTTATCATCCCCGAAACGTTTTGCCAGTTCTATTGATTCATTTATTGTAACCTTATATGGTATATCTTCTCGGTATAAAAGTTCTGCAATACCCAATCTTAAAATATTTCTATCAATAGAAAGTAATCTTTCAAATTTCCAATTCTTTAAATAATTAGGAATTATTTTGTCAATAACTTCAATATTATCAACTACAATTTTTACGAGTTCTTCGGCAAATTCCTTTGACTTACTTAAAAAAGATTCTTTTTTTTCTTCCTGAATAATATTTAATAATGAATAATTATGTATGAATTCTTTTACCTCTTCAAAGCTCTTTTTTGCTACATCTATCTGATATAAACACTGAAGAGCTATTATTCTTCCTGCTCTACGAATACCCATCTGATTTCCTTAAAATTGTAAATTATCAATTATAATATAATTAAATCTGTTCCAGTAGATTAATCATCTCAAGAACTGCTATTGCAGCATCCCATCCTTTATTTCCACTTTTTACACCTGCCCTATCTTTTGCCTGTTCAACAGTATCGGCTGTTATTATACCAAAACCTATAGGTAATTTTGTTGAAATAGAAATATTGGCAATACCTTTTGATACCTCGGACGCAATATATTCAAAATGAGGTGTTTCCCCTCTAATTATAACTCCAAGCGCTATAATACCATCATATTTTCTCTGCTTTCCAGTTAAATTTGAAAGTACCGTAGGAATTTCAAACGACCCTGGAGTCCAATATATATCAATATCATCTGTAGATACGCCATGTCTTGTAAGACAATCAATAGCACCAGTTAAAAGATTTCTTGAAATTGCTTCATTAAAACGTGAAATTACAATACCAATTTTTTTATTCTGTCCTGATAAATTACCTTTAATTTCTTTCATTTTATTCTTCCTTTCTTTTTAATAATAAATAATAACATTAAAAAAAATAAAGGTCAATATTTTTATTAAATATTTTTTAAAAAATTACGATATAATATATATATATTAAAGGAGCAATAAATGGGTATTATTAATTGTATCCGTTGCGGTAATGTTTTTACAACTGAAAGAGATACCAATGTTTGTCCAGATTGTATTGCAAAAGAAAATGAAGATTTAAAAAAAGTAAAAGAATATCTCCGTGATTTTCCCCTTGCAAATGCTATGGAAGTTGCTGAAAGAACTGGTGTTTCTATTATTCAAATATTTAAATTTGTTAAAATGGGAAGTTTAATTTTAACTGCACCAGTAGAAGCATTTAAATGTAGGTTATGTGGTAAAGATGTAAAAAAAGGCACATTATGTCAGGATTGCATTGATAAAGTACTTGAATTAAAAGAGTCTGCAAAAAGAAAAGAAAAAGAAAAATTAAAAAAAGAATTTGAAAAAAAAATTAAAAAAAAGTTTAAAAAAATATAGATTTTTTTAATTTTTCGTTGTATTATTATTTTAGAGTGTTTAATCAGATAAATACATGAGGTGGTTTTTATGGATAAAAAATTAATTTTAGTTGTTGATGATGAACCATCCATTTTGATTGCTGTAAAAGATACACTTGAAATAAATTATGATGTAATCACAGCAAAAAATGGAAAAGAAGCCATAAAAATGATAGAAAAACATAACCCAGATCTTGTTATAATGGACATTATGATGCCTGATATGGATGGTTTTGAAGCAATAAAAAAAATACGTGAACAGGGAAAACTACTTAAAACGCCTGTTATCTTTTTAAGTGCAAAAACAGGCATTGCTGATATTGAACATGGTCTGGAACTAGGTGGTTTTGATTATATAACAAAGCCATTTTCTCCTTCTAAACTCTTAAAAAAAGTTGATGAAGCATTTCAACGTCTTGAAATAAGAAAAAAAATTCAACAGAAAAAAATAAGTGAAAAATAATATTTTATTTTGAATTTAAATTCTGAATTATAAAATCAAATCACAATTCATAATTATTATTTTTTGTTTTGTTTTTCAATTCCCAATACAGCTTTTTGTTTATTTCTAGCGTCAGTTATATAACGTCTAACTTTAATAATATATTCGCTTTTGGGATCTAATTTTTCAATATTATTCCAGTAAACTATTGCTGCTTCCATATTCCCTTCTGTATATTTTTCAATGCCTTTAAGATAATATTCCTTTGTTTTAATATTTATTAAACTTTTTATTGTGGCAAGTATTTCTATAGCATCATTATATGCTGGACATACATTTGAAATTTCACGTAAACGTTTTACACCATCAATTATTGTTGCATCATTGGCTATATCTGCTTTTGCTTTGAGTATTCCATTTGCTATTTCCTGTTGTTTTAATTTTGCCCTTTCTATATACTGATTGATTTTTTTGTTTTTGGGATCCTTAGATAACCCAATTTCCCATGCCGTAATTGCCTTAATATAATCACAGTTATTATAATGTTTTAATCCCTGCCTAAAATATTTTTCTGCTTCCTTTGACATCTTACCACCTTTCTGTAAATCTTTAACATCAGCAAGCCACACATCAATATCTTTATAATTGGGCATTATTTTTTTAACTTCTGTCCACTTCTTCACTGCATTATCAAAATCAAATTTCTCATAATATGACATACCCTGATTGAAAAGTTTATCAATATTTGCTAAACTCCCGCCCATTTTAATAATATTCTGGACATTTGTTATTGCTTCATCTATGCCTTCGTAATCAGGCATCATTGATTTTACTTCTTCCCAATAAATAAGCGCTTTTTTGTAATTACCTGAATTGAACGCTTCTTCACCATCTTTATAATTTTGATAGGCAAGAAATTCCGTTAATTTCCGATATGTACTCCTTTCTCTCTCTATTGGTCCTTCATAAATAAATTTAAGACCAAATAGATGTGTCATACCGAGTTCGCCATGTGAATTGAAAGCATAATCAATGGATAATTTTTCTATTATAATTCCAGCTCCCAATGATAAACCTGACATACCACCGAGTATTTCATTTTCATTATCAAAAACATAACCTGTTCTGATTGAAATAAATTTAAATAATTGTATTTCTGTTCCTATTGTATATTTCGGACCATAAATACCTGAGTATTTAATATCAAAATCAACTGTTATTTTATTATTCTGAATATTTAATATATTAACTGCTATTCCACCATTAATATTAAAATTATTGGAAAATTCAAAATCCATATTCTGTAATGCCAGACCAAATAATATAAAATTATTAATATCTGCTTTTAAACCAAGGTCAAAATTTAAGGTATCTATACTGTAATCTCCAATTACAAAATTTGAAAATTTAAAACCTAGACCAGCAGAAAAAATACTATTAATTGGTAAGCCATAAGAAATACTTCCTGATAAACTGTGTGGTTCAATTTTAACATTTAAAGGTTGACCATATTCATCGCGTTCTTCAAATTCACCATAATTTGTATATAAAAATAATACTCCAATATTTCCAAAACCAACAGGAATATTTAAGTACCCATAGGATAATGAAGAATCCATAAACCAGATATTATGGCTGGCATTTATCTCTATCATTTTTAAATTTGCAAGTCCAGCTGGATTATAATAAATAGAAGTAGCATCATCAGCAATAGCAGTAAAAGCTCCAGCCATACCTGATGCTCGTGCTCCAAGATTTATATTCATAAATGCAAATTTATGAGAGTCAAGGGAATAAATATTAATAAATATATCTATAATAACAAAAATAAAAATAAATTTTTTTATAATTTTAATCATAAATTATCTCTTTATAATAAATTTATTTAACTTAAACTTTATTTCTTTCCCTGATATTGTTTTGGCCTTAATAAAATAATAATAAATACCAGGTGCTAAATCGCTCGTTTTAACTTCTGATCTGTTAGTATTTGAATTAATACCTGTATGTTTCTCATGTTTAATTAAATTTCCTGAGAAATCAAAAATAAAAATTGAAACGTCTGCATCCTCTGGGAGAGAATATACAAAAGTTATTTTTGAATCAGCAGGCAAAGGATATGTATACGCCTGACCTTCTTTGGGAATCGGTGGTCCAATTGGCGTAACCGTAAATGTCGGTGTTGGAGTTAAAAACATTGTATTGGTAGAAGTAATAGTATTTGTAGGAGTAACTGTTGCTGTTACAAGATACCCTAAATCTGGATAAAATTCCACATATATAGACCATAATCTATTAAGTGGCGTTGCATCACCAAAAGGATCTGGGAAAGTCCCGAATGCATTATTTACTGATACTCCAGAACCAAATGGCATATTAGATATATATCCTATCCTGATACCTGATTGTGCTTGCACAGCGAGCCAATAATAACCTGGATTGAGATGTATCAAAGGAATATTAAAAACATTCCATCCTGCTACACATTCCTGAGGTGGACAAGGATAATAGAGTGCATCTGGTTGTCCTGATAAATCAGTATAAATACCAGTCATTATCAATCCTGTTCCTGATTCAATATAAACATATATCTTCCTCACTGTTCCACTTTGTATTAATTCAAATCTACTTGCATAAAGTGATGAACCACCGCTGATTTGCGTAGAATTATAAGAATTATTTCCAAAAATACCAACTAAAGAATATGTTTCTGTAGGAGTTGGTGTAAAAGTATTAGTATAAGTCCATGTATTAGATGGAGTTTCAGTAATAGTTAAAGTATTTGTATTTGTTATTGTAAATGAATTTGTTTCTGTAAAAGTTAAAGTAAAAGTTCTTGTATTAGTTAGTGTAGAAGTAAATGTTGGAGTAATTGTCCAAGTGAAAGTAATACTTGAAGTATGAGTAAAAGTTTCTGTTTGTGATTGTGTTGAAGTTAGGGTTTGTGTATTTGTTGGCCTTTCTGTAGTTGTATATGTAAAAGTAGGAGTAATAGTTTGTGTTGATGTAAATGTTAATGTAAATGTCCTAGTATTTGTCCATGTATTTGTAATAGTATTAGTATAAGATGGTGTAATAGTATTGGTAATTGTAAAAGTTGAAGTAAATGTATGTGTATATGTCCCTGTGTTTGTATTTGTAAAAGTATAAGTTATTGTTGGTGAAATTGAATGTGTTGGGCTTATTGTGGGTGAGAAAATTATATTTGTAAATGTTGGGGAGATTGTGTATGTATTTGTTATTGTTAATGTAATAGTATAAGTTGAGGTATTAGTAATTGTAAAAGTTGATGTATTAGTATTAGTAGGAGTAAAGGTAGATGTATTTGTTAAAGTAATAGTATATGTGAATGTATAAGTGGTTGTATATGTAGGTGTAAATGTAAATGTTCTTGTTGAAGTATTAGTAATAGTTGGAGTTAAAGGTAATCCAATATAAATATCATCAAGATTCCATCCAGACATAATAAATGCCCCGGATTTGTTTACAGAATGTCCAAAACGAACCCTGAATTTACTGGATTTATACGCAGTAACATCATATACCATTTCCTTCCATTCATTATCTGTCACAAGCTGACTTGGAGGATTTAAATATATCTGTATCCATGAAGAACCATCATATACCTCAACTGTTGCTGATATATACTGAACATAATCACAATTTAAATATCTATAGAAACGTAATTGTAATTCAGAAGCAGATGATGCATCAATATATGGAGAAGTTAAATAATAAAATGGATGTATAGTAGTTGACATATTTCCACCGATTACGGTGCCTGCTATATAATTATCTGATGTTGCTGATACATCTGTAATAGGATCAGGATATCCAACTCCAGGTGTTGCAAAAGGTGTTATTGCAGGTTTTCTTTCCCATTCAGTCCCATAATCCCAATCAAGATTATTTTGAAATGTATCAAAAAAAGGATATGGATAAACTGGAACATTTGTAAACGTTACAGTAGGAGTTGATGTTCTTGTCCATGTTGGAGTATTTGATGGAGTTATTGTTCGTGTTGGTGAGTGAGTATATGTTGATGTAAATGTAGGAGTATTTGTAATTGTAAAAGTTATTGTTCTGGTAAATGTCATTGTAATTGTTCTTGTTATTGTTGCTGTTGGTGTATAAAATTGTGGTGGACATTCTAATATTGCACCAAAACCATGAGGTAAATAGGATACCTGTGTAATTAATCCACCTATAAATACTCTATTAGCATAATTAGTAGCACAATATAAACTTGAATTGGGATTTGGATACCAATCTATAAGGCGAGATGTAACCAGATCATATAATGCAACACGCGGACATGAAACAGAACCACCATTAACTGTTGTAAAACTACCAAGAATAAATAATACATCATTATTTAGATATAATCCGTTAACTGTATTATTAACATCTGGATTAAATGAGGTTACATTACCAGACAAATCAACGCATGCAACTCTGTTACGTGTCACACCACCTACTGAGGTAAAGTTTCCACCAAGATAGATTACATTTGGTCCAGCCTCAATTGCGTTTACTATATCATTGCAATTAGGATTCCATGATTGTGTAACTCCTGCTACTGAGCTAAAAGCAGCAGCATAATTTCTGGTATAACTACCACCACCGGTGGTTGTAAAATTACCACCAGCATAAATAATTCCGTTTCGTTCTTTTAAACACTTTATCTCTCTATTTGTGTTTGGATCCCAAGAAATAAGTGAACCACTAGCAAGATCAAATGCAGCACCGTGATTTCTTGTTACACCATCAACCACTGTAAAATTTCCACCAATATATATATAACCACTATAAAATATTAATGAATAAATATAACTATTTGGTTTAGGATACCAAGAAGTTACATTTCCATTAAATCTATCAAAGGCAGCCAGATAATTTCTGCTTATTCTTTCACTATTTACTGCTGTAAATTCACCTCCTGCAACAACAGTGGTTTCTGTTATTCCAATGGCATAAACTGTTCCATTTACATCGGGATTCCAAGAATAAATCGTATCAGATAAAATATCAACAGAAGCTAATCTATTTCTAAAAACAGTTTTAGCAGCTCTGAAAATACCACCTATTGCTATATTATTAGAAGTAGACATATCTGGAGCCATACTATAAACATAATTATCAAGTTCTGGTTGCCAAGATGCAATAACAGAACCAGTTGATTTATCAAATGCAGCAGCATATAATCGTTGTATAGAACCATTGACTTTTTCAAAGAATCCCCCAATATAAATATTTGTCCCATTAGAAGTAATACAATATCCTGTACCATTTAAATTAGGATTAAAAGATGTTGCCTGAGCAGTAGAAGTATTAAAAGCTGCTGCATAGTTCCTTGTATTCAAACCACCATTCACAGTTGTAAAATTACCTACTGCATAAAGAGTTGAATTTGAATTTTCAAAATATAATGAATAAACTGTATTATTTAAATTAAAATCCTGAGCAGTAGGAGTTGTTGAGTAAAATGAAGAATACATAGCTATTCTATTTCTTGTTGTTGTGCCTTGTACTTGGGTAAATGAACCTCCTATAAATGTTTGGATTGAACCAGTGGGTCTAACAATTGAAAAAACAGTTCCATTAATTCCATAATTTTGACTATAAAGTGTTCCTACACCAGAATTACCACTTGGATTAATTAATGCAAGATAAGGGCGAGATTCATTATTTACTGTAGTAAAACTACCGCCAATAATCAAATAAGCAGATGAATAATAATTAATATCATAAACTGTTCCGTTGCAAGGTAAATCGAGTCCTAAAACATTTCCTGATAATGGATCAAGATCGGCAATATAATAACGGTTATATGAAACTCCATCAGTTCCGGTAACCTGAGTAAATGACCCACCAATATATATCTTGCCATTACTACCAATAGTTATTACTCTAACAATACCATTTGTAGTAGGACGCCAATTAGGATTAACTTCACCACTGTAATATATATGGGCTAAATTTGTTCTGGGTAAACCACCAACATAAGAAAAACTACCACCAATATAAAATCCACCAGCACCATCAGGAGCAATTGTATATACTGCCCCATCAACCTGTGGCATCTTAGGCGAAGTTATAGGATTTCCATTTATGTCACAAAAATAAAACGTTCCTACTCTTTTACCTATTCTTGTAAAACTTCCACCAATATATAAGACATTTGCAGCTCTTGTAACTGCATAAATATTACTATTCGTTGCAAAACTATCATATACAGTTACAGTTGGAATTGCTGTAGCTGAAAAAATAAAAAATGGTATTATAAAAATAATAAAAAATATGTAAATTGTTTTAATTTTTTTTTTCATTTTTTCCTTTAATTATTTGAATTTTATATAATTATATCAAATTATAAATATTATGTCAAATTTATGTTAAAATTTACACTTTTTTAGTTTTTATATGTTAACAGATAACTAAATATCATTAAATAAATAATTAATTTTGTAAAAATAATATATATATTTAATATTAAACTTTATTGAAAATTATTGACAATAAGATAAATATATTTTTACTTCACCAATTGCAGTGTTAAAATTTTGATTATTTAAATTTGATGGTAAACCATTGGATATTTGATACCAGGGTTTATCTAAAAATAAAAATGTATTATTAGTTGATAATGAATTATATCTTAAATAAAAATTTTCTAAACCTATTGCAATCCATATTTTTGTATTTTGTGAAATATTGATATTTGGAATTTTTATACTTTGCCAACCTTCAGTAAAATCTATTGGAACAGAAGGATTGAACTGATATAAAAGATTATTTGGTAGATTGTTAGTATCATTATACAAACCAATATAGCCAAATGTAGGATTAGATACTTTTATATTTATGACATTTATAACAATATCATTATTGAATTCAAATTGTATAAAAATTAAATTTGGTGAACAATAACCAAAACAATAATCATTTGAAAAATTATTATTATCATTATCTTCTGGATAACCATCAATAAAAATACATATCTGGGTTGGCGTTGGAGATAAAGTAGGTGTAACATCACAACTCAAATTTGTGTTTTGTCCATTGATGCATTGCACAAAACCATCAATACATAACTTTTCACCTTGATATAAAAAATCATTATAACAATAATAACAAGTTTGACCGGTCTCATATACATCATTATCTATAATACCATCACAATTGTCGTCTATTTTATTACAAAATTCATGGTTATATGGACTTATAGAAGATTGAAAATCATCACAATCTAAATATTGACTCTGACAACAATCACCATATGGCGCTCCATCACCATCAAAATCAACACAGAAACAAGTTGGAGAAATAGTGATTGTAGGTGTTGCAGTATTATATGCAATTGATGTATTAGTGGCAATGGCATTATTAACACATGTAAATATAAAAGCAACTGTTTGTGTCATATCAGGAGTTAAAGTATAAGTTGGAGTAATAGTGGGAGTAAATGATAACGCTATACAAGTTTGTGTAAGACTGTATTCCACCTGTTTTGTAAGTATTGCCACAACTGTTTTTTCTATATCAGGAGCGGGGGTTGTTGGTTTTTCATCTTTTGAGCATGAAAAAAGAAATAAAAAAAATAGAAAAAGTAAAAAATATTTATTCTGGTTCATTTTTTTTCTTCTATAGGTTCATATATTTTTATCGGCTCTTTTTTCCCTTTTACAAAAATCGGTTCTAATTCTTTATATACAAATTTATCTTTTGTTTCTTCATAGGTTGATTCACTTACATATATTGTGTTTGCAGGTGCATTTGCCTCTAGGCGTGATGCAAGATTAACATTATCACCTATTACAGTATAATCCATTTTTTGCGGCGAGCCCATATTACCGCATACAACTTCACCTGTATTTATTCCAATTCCAATACCAACTGTTAATTGTTTCATTTTTTCTCTTATAGAATTTAATTTTTTTATACTTTCCCTTATATCTATTGCTGTTTTTACTGCACGATATGCATCGTCATCCTTAGGCACTGGAACTCCAAATACCGCCATAACACAGTCACCTACAAATTTATCAAGAAAACCATTATATTTAATAACTTTATCTGTTTGTATTGTGAGATAATCATTAATAATAGAAACTACCTGTTCAGGTTCTAATTTTTCTGACATAGATGTAAATCCACGTATATCAGTAAAAAGTATTGTTGCCTTTATTCTCTTACCATGAAGTGAAAGTTTTGATGGATCTTTCAAAATTTGTTCCATAACTTCACTTGAAACATATTTTGAAAATGCACCTTTTATAAGTTCTTTTTCTTTTAAACTTTTTGCAGTATTATTGAATATCTCTGTGAGTAGACCAAGTTCATCATTTGTTCTTAATTTTATTTCCACATCATAATTTCCTTCTCCTATTGCTTTAACTCCTTCAACAAGATATCCTATTGGTCGGACAAGAAAATTAACAAGTAATATTGAAGTCAAAATACCTAATATAAGAGAAACTAAAATTATGAGCCCTATTTTTATTGCTGCCTCCATAACAACTTTTGAAATAATATAACGGGAAATAGTAAGATGAACTTCTCCCACTACATATTTATTATTATTGATTATCGTAGAGATTGCTACAGCTATATCAAAATACTGGGAACCATCTTTTATATAATCCTGCACAAGAGTATCTTCCCCATCTTGTAATTGTCTTATACCATCAGGAGGGATATATTTTTCACCTATTCTTTTCACATCATTTGCTGATGCAATAGTACCATTTTTTTTCACTATTATTGCTTCTAAAATTCCTTCGTTTTTTATTTCTTCTTTTTGCTGCTTAGTAATGAATGTTTCTCTTATAATATTTATAATATTTTTTATAATATCTTGATCATAAGATTTATCTATTTTTAAAGGATATTGAACCGCTTCTTTAGTTAAAATGGCAAGTGGCAAATCATCGTTTTTTATAAGTGGGTCCGCAGCATTATTTGCAATGTTTTTTGCAATTGCAATTCCCCTTTCCTTCACTTCTTTTTCAAGTGCTTTACCCATCCAGTTATAAATAAATACAGTTATTACAATCATTAAGGCAAAAAGTAATAAACCCACAAAGAAACTGAACTTTGCTCCTAATGGGAAAATTACTTTTTTTTGTATTTTTTTAATTTTCTTTTCTTTTTTAGCCAAAAAATTTCTCCATAAATTTTATTTAATTTATTATAACACAAAAAATTAAATGTTTATATCTCTATTTTAATTCCAATAGATAAAGTAAAACCGCTCATATCAATTTCAAGTGGCAAATAAGAAGCAGGAAGTAATTCTTCATTTATTATCTGCTCTGCTGGAATTGTGAATTTACAGAATTTATAACCAATTTTAAAATCAAAATAATCTATTGCAAAGCCGAGAAAAAATCCCAAATCTAATGCTGCCACAGCCCCTGTTAATATATCTATCTTTTGAGATGACGGTGTTAAAATTTCCATTTTATCAAATAAATTTACCATCCCTCTTGCACCTGTCTGTATCATGAGATATAAATCATTTTCATAATTTCCATTCATCAATTCAGAATATAATATAATTTTTGTACATAATCCTAATGACATCTGCGGCAAATCAATCGTATAACCTTTATCAGTAACTGCTGCACTAAACCACCATTCAAGACGTAAATAAGGACCAAATGCAATAAAATCAAAAGGTCTTATATACAATGTTGCAGCAGAACCTATTGACCTGATTCCAAAA
>JAOAIN010000001.1 GCA_026414685.1 Candidatus Goldiibacteriota bacterium | reverse complement strand
GCCTTCTGCTGCTGCTTTTTTCCAATCATCGGGCCGTGTTAATTTCCCTGCCATCAGGAAAAAAGTGCCACGCATATTTCTTTTTTTCATTTCAGGGATAACAATATCCAAATGTATCGGGTCTCCATCATCAAAGGTAAGTGACACTGCTGCTTTATATCCGTTCCAAGGTAAAACTTTAAATAATTGTTCTTTTGCCTGCATTAAAACCACCAAATAAAAAAAAATAGTAAAAAACAAAATAAATTTTAATTTTATTTTCATATCATTCCTCCTATATTATTATTATAGCAATCGCATACTAAAGAAAATATCCCAAAACTGGATATTTGATAGAAATTAAAAACAGAAATAATTGCCACTTGAATTCTGTCTTTAAATAAAAAGAAAAAAATTCAATTGTTTTATTTTTTTAATGTTAGTATTCCAATCTTATATGGCAGCATGTGGTACGGTAATCCATTACTTGAAGGATCCCTGCCCTGAAAAAGCATCTTAAGATTGTCAAGGTCTATTTCCATTTTTTCATCATAACCAGCACGTATTAATTCTCCATGGCTTATGTCTCTTGTCCATGGTTTTACTCCCTTTTCAAATTCAACATTCATTATTCCAGCAAAAGGATTTTCCCATGTGGCTGCAAGTTCTCTCCATTCGCCATCAAGTGAATCTGCTATGAAGCTTTTATAATATCTATCCCAGGAATCACCATTTGCTGCTTCTATTATTGTAAGATACTTATTCGCCCCTTTTATTTTATATGTGCAACTGCCTTCATATATATTACGCTTATCACTATCATATAAAACCATTACAGGATCGTTCATTCCATTTGGAAAATCTTCTATTTTTGTCCTACTACGATAAAAACGACCATTATCACCAGTAAAGAAAAGATAACAGTATTTTTCATCACAAATTACATGGAAATCAAGCCATTCTGGTCCCCACTGGCCTTTTTCAGGTCCTTTTGGTGTGCCTTTAAAAAAATCAACTGGTTTTGTCCAGCCCATAGGATTATCTATGTTATCATTTGTTGAATATTGTGGCTGGCCTGATTGGAAAACCATATACCATTTTTTATGCGGGGTAAAATAAAACACATGCGGCGCACAATGATATCCAAGTAAATTAGGATTATTATCTTTCGGAAATGCTTTTGCTTTTTTTGCATCTTTCCAGTCTTTAAAACTTATAAACTGCATACTCCAGACACCTTTTGTATCACAGGTAGTATAAAAAACATACCATTTTCCATTATAATACACAACACTCGGGTCCTTTGCTGATACAATTTCCCGTCCTTTTTCCTGTTGCGGCAGTATAACAGGAGCACTCGCAACCCATTTAAAACTTTTTGGTATTTGAGTCTCTTCATTATTAACCGTATTCCTTCCACCGCAAGATAAAAAAAACAAAAATAATATTGATATAAAAATAAATAGAGCATATTTTTTCATATTTTTTTCTCCTTCCCATATAAATTTATTCTTCTAAACCTTTTTAAATTTATCATTTTTTATTATGTTTTACAATGATAAAAAATTTTTAAGTTTGAATACATCTATTTATTAACTTGAATCCAAAAATCTCGCATTTTAAAATTTTTAATCTATCACTTAACATTTGCTATTTTTATATTCGGGATGAGAATTTGGAATTCAGGAATCGTGAATGTATTATTTTTTTTAATCCTGCAATCAGCATAAAATATCTTTTTTGATTTTTAACTATCTTTTAATCCGGCATTTGGTATTTGCCATCTTATTTTATTATAAACAACTTGCCCCTCACAACTTGTTTACTGTATTTGTTATATACCACATAATAATATATTCCAGGAGATACTTCTCTGCCTTTTACATTCTTTGCATCCCATACAACCCTTGAGCCTGCAAAAATATTTAAGGATATTACTCTTTCACCTGATAGTGTGTATATTTGCACTGAACAATTAGGTGGAAGATTCACAAATTTTATAAATTTACTGTCACTTAATTTAAACGGGTTCGGATATACTATTATTGGCTCTTCTGGATATTCATTTATGTTGCTCGCTATCACAGGATGCCTGCCATTTCCAAAAGTATCATTATAATAACCATCCTGGTAATCTATGCATGCCACATTTTTTATAAAACCCTGACCATCTGTATTATTCATCCTGACCCTGAATTCTATTATGATCTTTTCACCAGGTTTTAATTCAAAATCATCAGGTAAATCCCAGACAAGAACCCCATTTTCTATTGTCGGACTTACTATAAAATAATTATCAATAAATGTGACTTCTTGCGGTAGTGTATCCCATACGCGTATATTATAAGCACTTACGCTGCTATCCTTGTTTTCTATTATTATTTTATATTCTATTACTGCGCCTAATTGTGCATTTTCTCCGTTTGATACCAAAGTTATTTCAAGATTTGTAGAATGCACATCAGGTGTTACTGTTGCCGTGGGTGTTATTGTTCTAGTCGCTTTA
>JAOAIN010000171.1 GCA_026414685.1 Candidatus Goldiibacteriota bacterium | reverse complement strand
TGGGATGAAGAGGTAAAACAATTTGAGCAGACTTATAATACCATAAAAATAAAAGGCATAGCCCGTGAATACAAACCACAGGAATTTGTAAGTGTTATGGCAAGTGGCAAAGGACCTGATATAGTAAGAATACCAATAGCTGCGATTCCTCTTATGGCAAAATATGGATTTCTTGCAAAATTAAATGATTTTGTAGATAATTGGACGCAGAAAGATTATATGCCTGCAATTATGTGGAACTCGGTAAATGTGGAAGGTAACATATATGGGATTCCTTATGATTCTTTTTTTACCACTCTTTTTTATAGACGTTCTATATTTGAAAAATGTGGAATAATTAATCCACCGGAAAATTGGAATGATGTGATAAAATACAGCAAAATTATAAACAGTAAATTAAAAGATGTCTGGGGGATTGCATTACAGCCAGATATGTTTATTTTTATGGATTTCATATGGCAGTTTGGTGGAAATTTTTATGAGAATAATGAAATTAGTCTTGATAATCCTACTGTATCCAGAGTATTGAAATTCTGGCATGATATTAAATGGAAACATAAAATAATTCCACCACAGAATATTTTGTATAATTATGATATAGAACAGTTTTTTTCAACTGGTAAGATAGCAATGATGATAGGTGTTGCAAATAGATTACCAACAATGGCGCGTAGATATGGTCTTGATTTAAGCGATGTGGAAATAGTTCCACTGCCAGCTGGCCCAGATAAAATAAAAGCATGGCATGCTGGAGGTGATGCTTTCATAATAAATGCATTTATATCAGAAGAGAGAAAAAAAGCATCCTGGGAGTATATTCAGTTTATTTTATCTCCTTTGAATCAATTATGGAAATGGAAGAGGATGAAGGAATTAAAAATGATAATTTTCCCAGGCGACTTTTCATGTGCGACAAATTTAATCAATATGCCAGAGTTTGAAAAGGTAAAAGGACTACTTGAATATGCACATTCTGAGCCAACTTTTTACAAATGGCCAATGATAAAGGAAGATTTTAATAAATATGTACTTGAAAGAATATTTATTGAAGAAGATATTGATTTTGAAACACTTCTTTATGATTTTTCAGTCAGAATAAAAAAGGAGTATTATGGCAGATAATATTTATAATAAGGTTGGTAGTGAACTGACAGAAACAACAATAACATCAATGCTTGACGAAGAGATCAAGGTACATAAAAAAGAGCCACCAAAATTGCCTACTATAAAACTTAAATTACCGCCGAAAGAATCTGTAATTAAGATAAAAGAAAAGAAAAAACCTGAAGAGTCAATTTTTAAAGTTTTGCAGGAAACAAAAGTTGAAGAACCTCCAAAACCAGCTGTACCTTACACCACTTTAATTCAGGAGATGAGAAAATCATGGCGTTTTCGTAGATTTGGCAAGCCATTGAAAACATACGCTTTAAAAAGACCAGCTACACCTTTACCTGTTTTGAAAAAAGAAGAAATAAGAAAACAAAAGGTTTATAAATTGAAAATGGAATTTGTGGGAATTGAATTATTGACACCTGGCCTTATAGTTTTTCTTCTATTCAGTTGGATACCCATAATAAAAACGTTTATTATTAGTATGCAGAGGATAACATCCATGCATACAGCCGAGTTTGTTAGATTGGAAAACTTTTTTAAACTTTTTACAGATTTAAAATTTTGGGAAGCGTTTGGCCATTCAATTGCGCTGTCACTTCTGGTTATAGCTTTTGGAGCATGGATTCCTTTTTTAATTGCTCTTTATGTTTATGAGATGAAAGAAGGTTCTGGGTTTGTTAAAGTTCTTTATTTTATCCCTTTTTTAACGCCGGCAGTACCTGCTGCAATATTATGGAAATGGATTTATAATCAGGGTTTTGGTCTTTTAAATTCTGTTTTATCTCTATTCATACCTGGTAATGTTTATATTGGCTGGCTTACTGATTCAAAGATTGTCTTAATTTCTATTGCTATCGTTTTTGTCTGGAAAAATATTGGATGGGCAATGCTTATATATCTTGCTGGTTTACAGAATATACCCAAAACATTGTTTGAAGATGCTTCACTAAATGGGGCAACGGTATGGCAGAAAATAAAAGAAATAATACTACCATCTTTGATACCTGTTATTGCCACGGTTGTTTTTTTACAGCTAGTAAGTGGTTTACAAGTTTTTACTGAAGTTTATATAATGACAAATGGCGGTCCTAGCGCTGCATCAGAAGTAATTGCAACATATATATATAAAAAAGCATTTTTATATATGGATATTGGTTATGCTGCTGCGGTTGCTGTATTCTTCCTATTTATCCTTGTTTCTATAACTTTATTGAGAATGAATATTAATTTTAAAAGAGGTTAATAAATGGCCAAAAAGATTTCATCAGATGAGATACGTTATCTTTTTCCATTTTATGAGATGAAACAATCTAGAGTTAGGATAATTTATAATATATGGGGAATTTTTGTATATTGTTTTGCGATTTTGATATCCATTCCTTTTGTATGGATGTTAATAACAGCGATGTTGCCTATTAATTATGTGTTTTCACCATTGAATGAAGTGATAAAAAATTTTAGATTAAATTTAGAATATTTCAAAAAGGCATGGGAAATAGTGCCATTTTCTCTTTATTTTTTTAATAGTTTTTTTGTATCTTTATCAGTTGTTTTTGTTCAAATAATTATAAGTGCTATGGCAGCATATTCTTTATCTAAATTAAAACCATCCATTTATCAGATTGTTCTTATACTTTTTCTTTCAACTGTTTTGATACCATTTGAAACAATAGCCATACCGCTTTATTTGACACTTAAAGATTTTTCACTGCCAGGTATTTTCAGCACAAATTTAATAAATACATACTGGGCTTTGATTTTGCCACCAATTGCCAATGCGGTAAATATTTTTATTTTTAAAAGTTTTTTTGACAAATTACCCAATGATTTTTTGGAATCAGCCCGAGTTGACGGTTGTTCTGAGTTAAGAATATTTTATAATATAGTTATTCCTATTTCAAAACCAATAATTGTTGTTCTTTCAATCATAAATTTTGTAAATATTTGGAACTCTTTTTTCTGGCCTTTAATTGTCATAAATGATCCTCAGATATTTACACTTATGCTTGGTATTTATAAGATAATAGAGGATGGCCAACCTTGGAATATTGTTATGTCAGCTGTTACGATTTCAATGATCCCTAATATTATATTATTTATTATTTTTCAGAGGCAGATAATGATGGGTATTGTATTCACAACACTACAAGAATAAAATTTTATGGAGGTTTGTATGTCAGAAAAATCAAAAAAAAGTAAAGAAAAGAATTATGAAAAAAAACTGGATATGGCAGAACACGATTACAGATTGAAAATGCTGGGTTTACCAAACAGAATTACTAAATTTATTATTAAGACTTTATTGTTGCTAATACCAATTATTATTTTTTTAATATGGCTGGCAAAAACACTAAAATAAAAAGATTTAATATATATGAATTTATTGATGACTCTATAATTAATAGATTAAAAAAAACAATCAATAAAAAAAGATTTTTACATTCTTTAAGTGTTGCAAAAATTTCTATTTTACTTGCAGAAAAATTTAAAGTTAATTTAAAAAAAGCAGCAATTGCAGGTTTGCTTCATGATTGTGCAAAAACGATGCCTCATAATTTGGCAAAAAAATATTTAAAAATATTGAAAGCAGATGATTTGATAAAAGAAAATTCAGCAATATGGCATGCATATATAGGATATCTGTATGCAAAAGATATTTTTAAAATAAAAAATAAAGAGATATTAAATGCTATAAAATATCATACTGTTGGTCATAAAAAAATGCAAAAATTGGCAAAAATAATATATGTTGCAGATTATTTTGCTGACGATAGAAAATTTATTTCAAATAAAATACTTGTTAATTTTTTAAAAAAGAATATATCTCTTGATAAGTTAGTCTTGTTTGTTTTAAAAGAAAAAATATATTATTTATTAAGAAATCAACGTAGAATCCATATAGAAGCAATTAAATTATATAACAGTTTATTATAAAACAATAATAAAATTAAGGGAATAATAAATTTTATATTGCGAAACATATTTTTATATAATAAAATTAAAAATTAAAAATTTTACAAAAAACTTGACAAAATTTAATATATAGTATATAATTAATTTAGAAAATGAAAAAGAAGGTGATATAATGACACCTATAAATCCAGAAGAGATAAATACGATAAAAGAGTTGCTAGCAACAAATGAAGCTCTTGGTATTATATGTTATTCAAAACATCATCTTCAAGGAAGAATAAATTGCACAAAGTTATCTGAATTACTGAAAATCCCAATAAATAAATTAAAAGAATTATGTATAAAACTTGAAGAGAAAAAAGTTCTGAAAATGTATAAAGTTGGTCTTGATATTGAAATAGAATTACTTGATAAAGAAGATAATGAATTAAAGAAAATTTTAGACGAAATTATATGGAATAATAAAGAAGAATACGGAAAAATATATAAAAAGCTTGTTACATCTGAACTTCTTGATTTTATGAAAGAATAAATAAATTTCAAAATTTTTACATTTCCAGATTAAAAAATTGACATCATTTTTTTTCTGTGATAATCTAATTTAATATAATTCAATAACAAAAAAGGATAAGATATGAAGAGAGCTTTTTTTATTTTAACTATTTTATTTTTTTTATTAAATTGCAGTTCAAAGCAAGCAGTTAAAGAAAATAAAACTACAAATATATCACAAAATAATATTGATGTCGTTCAGAATACCACTACTGTAAGTGCCGTAGATATATCAAAAGAGACATTAAAACAGAACGATTATAATAAAATCACTCCTGTTCCTACACGTACTCAGGAATCAATTACTATAACGGCTAAAGTTTTAATTGGACCCAAGCAAAAAGATAAACAAAAAGATAAAATAGAAATAGAATCACAGAGATTTTTTCCAGCTTCAATTGGAAATAAATGGTTTTATCAGGGATACTGGAAAAATGATAAAGATAAAAAAATAGTAAAAGTAAAGGCAGAGATTTTGAATACAGAAAAAAGAGATGGTAAAGAATATTTTTATTATTATGCACCTAAGGTTGGTATAAGATATTTGAATAGAAAAGATGAGAACGGTGTTTATATGCGTGTGATTAAATTTCCTTTTCCGGTATTCAGTTTTGCACTTATTGAAGTTGATATT
The DNA here is from genome assembly GCA_026414685.1 of Candidatus Goldiibacteriota bacterium. Lineage (GTDB taxonomy): Bacteria > Oederibacteriota > PGYV01 > PGYV01 > DSYL01 > DSYL01. Next base: position 2,253 of record JAOAIN010000171.1, on the reverse strand, counting down.
GTACCTGAAATGCTTGTTATAAAATTTCCATTCAAAGTTGGTGAGAAATGGACGCAAAAAGCAAAAGCCAGTACCACTCTTTTTGGTTTTTGGAAAATTGAAAGAGACATACAATCGGATTTTGAAGTTGTGGAAAAAGTTAAAATAAATACCGGGGTTGGTGAAATAGAAGCATATCATATCAGAGCCAATGTTGATAACAGTTATGAGAAAACAGTAGAAAATTATTGGTATGGTAAGGATATTGGATATTCTGTAAGTGACACCACTTCTTATTTTGTAAAGGTTCATGGATATATAATAAAAGATGAAAAAACTGGTGAAATAAAAAAAATGATTCCACCTGAAGGGGATAAAGAATATGAGTAAAATTTTAATAAATTTTATTATGATAATTATTTTGGTTACTTCATGTTCTATAAAAAGAATAACAATTGATTCCACAGGGCTTTTCATGGACGATATTTCAGATTCTTTTTTTGAAGAAGGAGATATTGATTTTGCCGAACAGGCAATACCTGCAAATCTTAAATTACTGGATGGTTTGATAAAAGGTTCTTCATATGAAAATGATGGGCTTTTATTGAAAGGATGTAAAATGTTTGGGATGTATGCAATGGGTTTTTTAGAAGATGCAAATGCTGATAAAAAGATTGAAAAGAAAAATTTAAAAAGAGCTTCTGCTTTTTATGAAAAAGCCAAAGATTATGGATTTTTAATTTTTAAGAAAAAAGCAGATTTTAAAGCTGCTTTAGAAGGAACAATTGATGATTTTATTAAAATAATGCCTGCTTTTAATGAAAATGATGTTGAACTTTTATTCTGGACAGCTTTTGCTTGGGGCTCATATATTAATTTAAATAGAACTTCTCCATATGCTATAGCTGACTTGCCTAAAGTAAAAATTATGATGGAGCGTGTTATTGAATTAAATGATAAATATTTTTATGGGTTGCCGCATTTATTTATGATTGTTTATTATTCTATGCCAAAAATGTTTGGTGGTAATCTAGAAAAAGCAAAAGAAGAATATGATAAAATAACTAAAATTTCAGATAATAAATTTATACTTGCTGATTTTTTTATGGCAAAATATTATGCAGTCCAAGCACAAGATAAGGAATTATTTATAAAATTATTGGATAAAGTGGAAAATGCTCCTGATGATATTATAAAAGAAAAACTATTTACCCAGGTTGCAAAAAAGAAAGCAGCTGTATTAAAAGAAAGGATAAAAGAATTGTTTTAGCTTGACAACAAAAATTATATTTATTTCGTCAAATGTTTGTAAAGATGTTCATAAAAAATATTCATTAAGAATGTTCGTTGAAAATGTTTGCTGAACATATTTGCTAAAGATGTTGTTAAAAAATATTTAAACATTTTTGGATAATATTATAAACGAACTTCAAAAAATAACATTTGTAATGAACAATTAGTTAGAAAGGAAGAGTGATGAAAATGAAAAAAGTTATATTGATTATTTTTATTATGCTTTTGCCTTTTATTTCTTTTTCGGCAACAGTTGAAATAAAATTTGCAACAGTAGCACCCGAAGGCTCCACTTGGATGAATGTTATGCAGGAGTTAAATGATACTATTATAGAAAAAACAGGCGGAACTGTAAAATTCAAATTTTATCCAGGTGGTGTTTCTGGAGATGAAAGTGATGTTTTGAGAAAAATGGATATAAATCAAATTCATGCGGCGGGTTTTACATCCCAGGGACTAGGTGAAGTTGTAAAAGAAGTTAGAATATTGAATGTGCCGCTTTTAATAAAAAGCGAAGAAGAAGTGGATTATATTTTGTTAAAGATGGCTCCATATTTTGAAAAACAATTTGAAAAAAAAGGTTATATTGTCCTGGGCTGGCCAGAAGTTGGTTTTGCATATGTTTTTTCAAAGAAAAAAATTGATTCCATAGAATCTTTTAAAAAAATAAAAATGTGGATATGGGGCGAAGATGTTCTTGTAAATACTTTGTTTCGTAATATCGGTGTTGTTCCAATTCCACTTTCACTAATTGATGTAATGCAATCTTTACAAACAGGTATGATAGAAGGTGTTTATGGTTCTCCGCTTTCTGCAATTGCTATGCAGTGGCAGACCATGGTTAAATACATGCTTGATATGAAAATAGCATATGTGCCTGGTGGAGTTCTTATCAAAAAAAATATATGGAATAAAATTCCGGATAAATTTAAACCTGTTATTCTTGAAGAGTCTAAAAAATCATTTGATAAACTTACAAAA
>JAOAIN010000083.1 GCA_026414685.1 Candidatus Goldiibacteriota bacterium | reverse complement strand
AAACTCTTCTGAATTCTTCGGGACAACACTCGCCTCCAAAGATTATTTGTTCATCAGCAAAATTAGTGTCTGCTTTTTTAATAAAAATAGAACGAACGTATCTATCAAAAAATAAAGCGGTCTTTCCCTTTTTTAAATTTTCAATTATATTTTTTTTAAGATTTTCATTTATTCTTATGACTTTTTTGGGGAATGAAAATTCAAGATTTGAATGAAAAAAATTTTTTATTGCAGTTATATGTTGTTGTCTCATCAAAGACCTGACTGGTCCACTTCCTTCATTGAAAGAGAAATTTTTCCTGTTTTTGTGTCTATCTCTTTTACCATAACCCTGACTTTTTGTCCTTCTTTTAATACTTCTTCTACTGCTTTTAATCTCCTATTTGTAATTGCCGATATATGGACAAGACCATCAACCCCAGGTAAAATATTTACAAAAGCACCAAATGGCATAACTCTTACAACTTCACCCTCATAAATACCGCCTACCTCTGGCTCTGCAGCATATGATTTAATCATTTTTATTGTTTTATCCATTACTTCTTCGTTTGAAGCAAATATTCTAATCTCTCCATTTTGTTCTATGTCTATCTTTGCTCCTGTTTCTTCTATTATCTTTTTAATGGTCTTACCATTTGGACCTATCACGTCTTTTATTCTTTCTTTATTTATATTTATCACTCTCATTTTTGGAGCATATTTTGAAAGTTCTTTTTTAGGTGCTTGAATTGTTTTTAGAATTTTTTCTTCCAGTATGAATAATCTTGCCTTTTTTGCTTTTTCAAGCGCTTGTCTCATAAGTTCGGATGTGACACCTGTGATTTTTATATCCATCTGAATAGCTGTTATACCATCTTTTGTGCCTGCTACTTTGAAATCCATATCGCCAAAATGGTCCTCTGCACCCTGAATGTCTGTCAAAATTACCATCTTATCATCTTTTTTTATTAGTCCCATTGCAATACCTGCAACTGGTTTTTTAATAGGGACACCTGCATCCATAAGAGATAGTGTTGCCCCACATACAGTCGCCATTGATGATGACCCATTTGACTCTAATATATCTGATACCACTTGTATAGTATATGGAAATTCTTCCTTTGGTGGAATTACTGCTTTTAAAGCACGCTCTGCTAAATTACCATGACCTATCTCACGACGTCCAACACCACGAAGAGTTTTAACTTCTCCAACCGAAAAAGGCGGAAAATTATACTGAAGCATATAATGTTTATGCATTTCACCTTCTATTTCATCAAGTAGTTGCGCATCTTCTTCTGAACCAAGAGTAGTTGCAACGAGTGCTTGCGTCTGACCACGTGTGAAAAGTGCTGAACCATGCGCCCTGGGTAAAATTCCTATTTCACATTCTATTGGTCTTATCTCATCAAACCCTCTGCCATCGGGTCTTTTACCCTCATCCACTATCATCCTTCGGATGATTGATTCTTCTATGTCACTTAATACCTTATTTATATCAATTACTTTTTCTTCATATAATTCTTTTCCCATCTCTGCAAGCATTGCATCATGAACAGATTGCTTTATCAAATCCACTTCTTCCTGTCTTTTGACTTTTTCACTTATCTTTAATGCCTCATTTATTTTATCCTTTGCCATACCTTCTATTTTTGCACGAAGTTCTGGTGCTACCTGTCTTAATTCTACTTGTTTCTTTGGTTTGCCACATTTATTTTTCATATCATCTATGAATCGGGCTATTTTTTTAATCTCGCTATGCGCAAGATCAATTGCTTTTATCATGTCATCTTCTGATATTTCTTTTGCCTCACCTTCTATCATTGTTATTGCCTGCTCTGTTCCTGCAACAACTATGTTTAAATCACTGCTATCTTCCAAATTGGCATCTGGGTTTATTATAAATTGGTTATTTATTCTACCAACCTTTACTGCACCAACAGGAGAAATAAAAGGTATATCAGAAATAGCAAGTGCAGCTGATGAAGCAATTATTGATAAAAAATCGGGGTCATTTATTTTATCTGCAGATATCAATGTCACGATTATCTGGACTTCGTTATAATAACCTTCTGGAAATAGGGGACGTAATGATCTATCTATCAATCTTGCTGTTAAAATTTCTGATTCTCTGGGTTTGCCCTCTCTTTTAAAAAAACCCCCTGGAATTTTTCCTGCTGCATAATACTTTTCTCGGTATTCAACGGTTAAAGGAAAAAAATCAGCATCTTCCTTTGCTTCTTTTGCTGCAACAACAGTTGCTAAGACAATTGTCTCCCCACACTGTGCTAAAACAGCCCCATCTGCTTGTTTTGCAAGTTTGCCTGTTTCTAAAATTATTTTTTTTCCCTGTATTTCTATTTCTTCTCTGAAATAATCTGCCATTTAAATTTATTTCCTCAACTTTAATCTATCTATTAAATTTTTATATCTATCAAAATTTTCTCTTTTTAAATAATCAAGAAGACGCCTACGCCTGTTTACCATCTGCAATAAACCGCGCCTTGAGTGAAAATCTTTTTTATGCTTTTTAAGATGCTCAGTAAGATAATTAATCCTCTCGGTTAAAAGTGCAACCTGCACTTCAGGTGAACCAGTATCTTTTTCATGTGTTTTAAATGTCTCAATAAGTTCTTTTTTTCTTTCTTTTAATAAAGCCATAAAAATCTCCTTCCTTTTTAATTTATCGGGATTATTTTCAGGCAAAATAGGATTTATAAGCCCATTTTAATCTGAATTTTAAAACTTCTTTGCCAGAATTACGTTGGCCAGTCAATAATCCCAGCGTATTAATAAACTAACATAAAAAAAATTTTTTGTAAAGAATAATTTCTAATTTATCTATTATAAATTAATTCAATTGGAATATATTTTCTAAACCCCATTACAAAACTCCCTTATCTCTTCTTGCCAATTTTCTTTTTTTACTATCCAATCCCAATTAGGAAATGTTCTGCATTGGTAAGGTCTTATTTCATATATTAAACATAAATTGTTATCTGTTAAAAAAATACATTTATTATTTTTAAATTTTAAAACTTTACCAAGCCATAAAATATTTTCAGTATATTCTATTATAAATTGTTTTGTATTTATTTTTAAAAACGATGAGATATTTTTTATTTCGTCTTCTTTTAAATACACAAATCCACGCCTACAACAATTACCACATTTTTTACATTTAAAATCTATAATTGTGTTCATATTTTTTTATTTAGTAGTATTTGTTTGACTTAGAAGTAATTTTATAAAAATTTTATTTATTAAATAAATTTTCTTGCAAAATGTCTATGTTCTTAATATAATAAAATTCCCATGGCGGCGTAGCCAAGTGGTAAGGCAGAGGTCTGCAAAACCTTTATCCAGCGGTTCGAATCCGCTCGCCGCCTCCAGTTTTTATTAAAAGCATACATTGATATACGATTTTCTAATCTCAAATCCCCTTTTAATTAATCCTTATGTTCCTTCTTTCCAAGAATTAAGATATTTAACCTGCTCTGGTGTTAATTTATCAATACTTACACCGAGTGTTTTTAATTTCATCTCTGCTATATTTCTATCTATTTCTTCTGGAATCACATAGACTTTTCTTTCAAGTTTTTTACCCATTTTAACCATATATTCAGCACTCAATGCCTGATTTGCAAAACTCATATCCATAACTGATGCTGGGTGACCCTCTGCTGCAGCCAGATTTACTAAACGACCATCTGCAATTACATTTATCTTCTTACCATTTTTTAATGTGAACTCTTCTACAAACTCACGTATCATCCTTCTTGAAATGGATATTTTTGCAAGTGTTGGTAAATCAATTTCAACATTGAAATGTCCTGAATTACATACAACTGCTCCATCTTTCATCTTTTTAAAATGTTCTAACCTTATAACATTTATATTTCCTGTAACAGTAACAAAAATATCACCTATAGGTGCTGCTTCTGACATTGGCATTACAGAGAATCCATCCATTCTTGCTTCTAATGCTTTTACTGGATCAACTTCTGTGATTATCACATTTGCTCCCATTCCTTTTGCTCTCATTGCAGTACCTTTGCCACACCAACCATATCCGGCAATCACAACATTTAATCCTGCAATTAAAAGGTTTGTTGCCCTTATAATACCATCTATTGTTGACTGCCCTGTTCCATAACGATTATCAAAAAAATGTTTTGTCATCGCATCATTGACTGCTATTATTGGATAGGCAAGCACACCATCTTTTTCCATGGCTTTTAATCTGATTACACCAGTTGTCGTCTCTTCTGTGCCACCTATAATATTTGGAATCAGATGCCTATGTGTTTTATGAATCACTGAAACAGTATCAGCACCGTCATCCATTGTAAGTGTTGGTTTATGAGAAAGTGCAGATATGATATGAGAATAATAAACTTTG
>JAOAIN010000180.1 GCA_026414685.1 Candidatus Goldiibacteriota bacterium | reverse complement strand
CGCTCGGAAATCTTCTCCACCTGGATTTGCATTTGCAAAAGTAACTGATGTGCCATTAACAGTATATTGACCTGCATAGGTTGTTCTGTGGGATGAAGCAGCAAGCTGTCCCATTACCCAGTTCATTGCTGCTGCTGCTTTTTGGAATTGTGTTATGTTCCAGCCGGAATCTCTGGAATCCCCGTTTGCCTGCAATGCTTCTGCGAAACATCTGTAATAAAACGGTGCAGAATAATCAAAATATGTTGTCATGGGACCTGCAAATTGTGGTTTATCACCTGTCTGGCTACTTGCCCAGTTTGTAACTTCTAACCATGTGTTTCCACCTTTTGTGTATCCATCAAATCCAATATCGCCAGATGTATATAATCCATCACCTGTTATATCTCCTTCTGCTTTTTCAACTAAAAATCTAATCATATCAAGAGCCATGTCTTTATATCTTATTGGTTGTCCATCCCATCTTGTGTATCCTGTATTATCACCCCATTGTCTCCATGCAATCAATGCAGCAAGTGCAATATCCACATCTGCATCTGCTGCTGAATCAGTAGTAGGTCCACTCCAGCCAGGCGCATGATAACCATATTTATAAGTTCCGGAACATATCGTTCCATCATGATATTTTGCAACTCCATTAAACCAGCAATTGTCATTTAAATAAAACCAGAGTCCGTCAAAAGTTGTTTTATCTCCCATGAGTGCAGCGGCAAGCAAAGCATACCCATGACCTTCTGTAGTTACTGGTTGTGATTCAAATTTTATTCCCTGGACTCCACGGATATTTCCGCCTGCATAATTTGCCCTGTTCATCATTATCTGATATGCATCTCTTATATATTTTTCTAGTTCTGCGTGTGTTACACCGTCAGGTAAATGTGCCCAGTTTGCAATTGAGTAAAGAGTTGTCTGTCCACCAGCAGGGTAATTGATAAATTGTGGGAAAGGCATAGTAGGGTTGCCTGAGTTTATATTTACTGTTATCGCTGCTTTTATTGAAACAAGAAAAAAAAATAAAAATATAAAAAGAAAAATATTCTTTTTCATACGTCGCCTCCTTAATTTTACTATTATAATATAACAAATTAGACATAAAATAGTAAAAAAAGTTCTGTTTTTTTTAAAATAACATTAAAAATATCAAATTTAAATTAATATTTTTTAATGTATATTCAAGGATAATAAAAAACAATTTAAAATTTAATAAATTTTTTATATAATTTGTATATGAAAAATCTTAAAAGTTTAATATTAATTTTAACATTTTTTTTAGTTAATATAATTTTGTTTTTAAAAAAATTGCCATTTACATTCATTGCCGATGACTCGCCTGAGACCGTAACATGTTTTGTAAAACTTTTAATCCAGCATCCGCCGGGTTATCCACTTGATACATTACTTGGTAAAATTTTTACTTTGATTCCTTTTGGCAATCCTATGGTGAAGGCAAATTTTTTGTCCTGTTTTTTCCATATTTTGTCAGCACTTATTTTATTTTTTATTGTTTTAAAAATATTAAAAAACGAAAAGGAAAAATTTTTATCCTATCTTATTGCAGCGGTTGCATCTATTTTTTTTCTTTTTTCAAATACTAGCTTCTGGCAGGCAATGTCAGCCAAAGGCAGTATTTATACTCTGCATTCCTTTTTTACAGCAGTTATATTTTATTCATTATTGAACATAAAAAAAGA
>JAOAIN010000241.1 GCA_026414685.1 Candidatus Goldiibacteriota bacterium | reverse complement strand
GGTAATATTTCAATTGCACAGATCTGGGCATTATCCACAGTTGAAGTCAACACTATATTTAAAATTCCATCAGAAACTGTTACAATAAAAGACCGATCATAAGCATAATCATGTCCAACTGTTGCATAAATATCAAGATTGGTAATAACTGTGGTGCCTTCCAATGCAACACTAAATACACGTGAACCATTAGCGGTCCAGTACATTTCAACAAATTTAAGATTTACCTGGTATTGTCCATTAGGAATTGTAAATCTATATTCAAGATTTGTTGCATATCTTTCTGATTGATATAAAGTATCAAGAGTGGTTCCATTTATTGCATCTGCTGTTGTGCCAACTGCACCTGCATTCACATACCCCCAACCACCCGTCACATATGCCTGATCAGCAAGCCATATATTTATCCCATCATTATACTGTGGTCCACCGCAATTTACTCTGATAGGTGTTATACTGGGTGTTATGGTTGGTGTCGGTGATATTGTCCGTGTTATTGTTATTGTTGGAGATAAATAAGGTGTATTTGTTCCTGTTGATGTGGCAGAATAGTATGGAGTTATTGTACGAGTTTGAGTCATTGTTATGGTTCTTGTGGATGTCGGTGGGGTCCCTGTTCTCGTTGCAGTTGCAGTACATAAAACACTTGGGTCTAGTATTTCTATTGCAGAAAATTTTGGATTATCAGTAATATTTGTTGTTGTAATATTTAAAATTCCATCTGTTAAATTTACATCAAAAGTATAGTCAACAGCTGTATACTGACCACCAGCAGCTGCAACTATGTCAAACGAAGATAAAACCTGATTACCTTCTATAAAAACATTAAAAACTCTCTGCCCTGGATTTGTAAAAGGCGAATAAATTTCTGCAAATTTTAATTTGACACGCCATGCCTTGTTTGACAAAGTAAATCTGTATTCTAGGTTTGAACCCCATCTACCTGATTGATATAAAACATCATCCTGTGTATTAGCAATTGGGTTGGAAACAATTGTTTCAGCAGAACCGCTCATATATCCCCAGCCACCTGTTGTGTACGCTTGATCTGCAGCCCAGGAAAGTCCCTGAGAATCAGTTACTGCGGGACCTCCACAATTAACCCTTAAATAAGATGCAGCACAAGGATTTATAGTTGCAGTTGGAGTGGGTGTTCTGGTAAAAGTTGGAGTCGGTGGTGGTGTGCAAGTGCCAGGAGTGCAAAGGTATGGAAGTCTATCATAAGCACGTTTTACAGCCCATATTGCACTTGCGCGCATATAATAAAATGCTCTTGGGGATGTAACATTTACTCGCCATGCTTCTGGTGTTCTAAACCAATATTGAGCGGTATTCCAAATAGTATTATATAAACTCTGACCAATAGCATTTGCCTGGGCTGTCATACCATGATGGACCATACCTGCAACAACTCCCCAGGAAGTGCCAACCCAGCATTCCTGTGTCTGTGGAGATGATGTATCTATTGTCCCATTTGAATTCATCACATTCACAACACCATGGCTGCCATTGCCAAATAAACTAAAATTATTATCATATATTTTCTGAAAAGCTGAAATTGCACGAGTATTTACCACTATATCTGGTAATTCCAGTGCCTTTGCATACCATTGTCCGCATAGTTGGTCGCTCATAATTCTATTAGGATCATGACTTTCTGTATCAATTCTATAATACTGTCCTGTCCATAATTGACTCTCAAAATTAGGCCGCGCTAGGTCAAACCATGATTGATATGTTGCTGCCTGAGCAGTATCTCCCATGGCAAGAGCAATTTCCTTAGCAGCAAGACAAGCAGCTAAAAAAAGTCCACCACAATATGCAGTATCACCTGTTAAGTCCATATCATCATACGTCTGGTCAATACCATTTGAATTTGGAAGTCCATCGCCATCTGTATCCTGACTTTTAACTTTTGCCATTGCTCTTTTTACTGGTTCCCAGCAATAATTTAAAAATGCCGTATCAGTTCTACCTGTTAAATGCCAATCACGATATACCATCAAAACGAGTTTTGAATTTAAGTCCTTCCAATTTGTAGAATCTCTATAAGTATATGCATTCCATTGGGTAAAAACTGTATTTCTATTTCCAAAATCATGAGCTGTTGTATTTAAATATGCTGGTCTATCGGTCCTATTATGATAAACTGAATCACAAAATTGTTTGACACACTGTTTATCAATATCAGGCCAATTTAAAAACAGAGCCCATGAACCATAAAAGCGTACATCTGAGGTTCCATAGAAATCATAAATATATGATTCAAGATGGGAAAACATATTTTCATTTGCATTATCAGGATAGCCAGAAGCAGAACCATCTTCCCAATATGTGCCACCTGTAAAATAAATATAAAGTTCATTGAAAAGCATTGATTTTAGCCATGAAGGATAATATGGATTATTTAATATTTCATTTTGCCAGTTATCAAGTTGTGATTCCCAAGTTGAATGGTTTGTTAGTGCTTCTTGTGCTATTGCCCATGAATTTGTCCCGTTTCTGTTAAAATGTTTTGTGTATTTTCTATACCATTTCTGTCCACTGCCTGCTTGTGCTATAGGTATATCCCATGCTAAAACTATAGGAATTCTAACACTCTGCCCCTGAGATAATGTTACTTTGAATGCTATTGCGCCTAAAGTATTACTTCCCACTGTATTTGATAAAACCCCATCAGAAGAAAAATCATTTACTATGGTAGATAAAGTGGATGCTGACATTCTCGATACAGTAACACTTCCTGATGAAATGGATGCAAGACAGAATTCACCTTGTGTTTCAAGAGTTGGAGTCCCTGTCCCTGATTTATTCAAAACAATCCCTATAAAATTACCAGATGAAACCAGTGTTGCAGAAGCACCATAAGGATTATTAAAAGTAAGCATAACTGCTGCATCATAGGTATCAGAAGTTGGATTTGTAAGTTCCCATTCATAAATGCCGAGTGGATAACTCACTCGCTGATAGTCATTTGGAATAAGTGGAGAAAATTGAGTTACCTTTGCTTTTACATTAAATTGGCTGCCATAATAATCAACCCAAGCAAACGGGAAAAGAGAATAATATCTTGCCTGACCGCTACCTAATGTTTCTGCATTTAATTTTCTTGTTATAGCAGAACCAGATGCAGATTTTTGATAAAAATAAAAGCCAGCATTTGCATCTGATGCTGTAAAGCTACCATTATCATCACCATTACCTATGTCAAGGCGACTTAAATAAAAATTTCCATCAAGTTTCCATGTTATTGTTCCAGCGCCAAAACCACCTATTGGCGCTCCATCTTTATAACCAGATGCTGCAATATCACGGCTCCATGCAACACCTGGAATTGTTGGTGAAGAATATAAAACAGATAATAAAATAATATTTAATAAAATAAAAATAATTAATCGGAAATATTTCATCAATTTAAATATTTCCTTTCTCTCCCGCACCTTTAAAATAATAAACCAAAAATCTTACAATATAATTATAATCTATTAAAACGATAAAATCAAGGTGATTTTAAAAATAGTTTAAAACTTAGTTCAAAAATAGTTATAATAAATCATAAAAATAGTTATAGGAAATTTTAATACAAAACAGAGATATGTTTATTGTAAATATTTTGAAATGTATATTTTTAGCAAATATTTTCTTTAAATTTCTATTAAACTCATTTTAATAAATTAAATATAAATAAAAATTTTATTTAAAATATATATCGTCTATATATATTACTCCTTTACCTTGATTTCCGCCAACCTGTATTCCAACTGTGCCTATACCGGATGGATCAAATTCATAATTACCTGTCTGGTTACCTGAATATATGTTTCTAAAAAATTCATCAAACGGAACTATGTATTCCTTCCAATCACCAGAACCGGTCTGGTCAGGCGAATTATAAAACTCGCCATCTGCGCCATTTGCACTTGCTTCGTTGCAGAAAATATAAAATGTCATGCCCTCTGGTGCTTTAATCCACACAGAAATTTTAGTTCTGCCTGTTGCATCCACATATCCCTGTCCATAAGATGTTGAAGCACCAAACCCACATCCCCAATCAGAATCAGTACCTGTATTTACTATTGCTTTTGCGCTATATTGTCCAGAATGCACTGGTTCTCCTGGATTTGCGAGCATATATTGGGCTGATGCGCCACCGGCTTTATTAGCATAATTATAAGCTCCAGCTAAAGTTGCATTTTCAAAATCCTCAAATTTTACTGGTGGTAAATCTTTTTGCTCGGTTGCTTTTACTGCTGACTTTGCTGTCCCTGTTTTTCTAAAACCAATAATTCCTGCACAGGAACTAGCTATCAGGCAAATAATAAGAATAATTGTTATAACTGTTAATTTATTTTTCACAAATTACCTCCTGATATGAAAAATTTATTTTATATTTTTTATGGTGTTGGATAACTCGGACAATCATAAATTACTAAATCATCTATCCAAAATTCAAAAGAACCAGGTCCTATTGGTTCAAAAATTATATCTGTTGCCATACTTAAAGCTGCAGTTCTATCAACTGTTGGTCCACTTCCTATCTGATATAATTCAGCCATTTTTATATCTCTTGGCTGCCAATCACCTGATGTTGGAAAATCAGTCCCATAATAATTGGTTGAACCAGCAAAATCAGGGTGAGCAGAAACTATTTTTATATAATAATCACGACCATCACCTTTATAATAAAATTTTATTCCTGTGCATCCGGATAAATCAAAAATTGCTTTTGATGGTAATAAAGTTATTCCAAGTCCTGTTTTACCCACTTGCCAAGTTATTACATTACCTGTAACACGTGCTGCATAATTAGTTGGTGTGCCACAGGTGTTGGGTATCCCTGGTGAAGACATTACAAATGTTTCTGCAGGTCTTGGAACTATATAAGAATTTCCGCTCCCTAAAGTATCATCATAGGTATACCAGATTCCACCCCAATCATTTATATTGTCTCCACTTTCCATATCATCTATTTTACTTGGTGTTTTTGCAGGAGTAGGTGTTAAAAACATCTGAGCCGTATTACAACCACAGAATTGTATCTCATCAACCCATAAATCAATACTTGCTATTGGCTGCCCTATTGTCTGAAACTGTATATCAGTAGCTCTACTCATTGCATCTTTTAAATTCACTGATGTGCCCCAGTATGGTTCTTGAAATAGCGAACTAATTGGAATATCTTCAAGTTTCCAATTAGTTGAAGTGGTAAATGGACGTCCATAATGATTATCTCCTTCTTTAAGACAGAAATTAGGATGATTTGAAGCAATTTTCATTTTATATTGTTTGCCATCACCCTTATGCCAGAACCTAACACTTGAACACATTGATATATCTATATCCTTTTTAGGATCCAGAAAGGTTGTCCCCATTCCAACAAATCCCCACTGGAATTGTGTTGTTACATAACCTGTTATACGTGCTGCATAACCACTACCTGTTCTACCAGGAGATTGCATGTAAAATTTTTCTACTGGTGTTGGTAGACCCGATATATTCCATCTTGATTCACTCCAAGGCACAACATAAGAATTTCCCCCATTATTTAAATCATCATAGGCATACCAATATCCGCCCCAGTTATTCTGATTATTGTTATCTTCCATATCATCAAGCAATACTCCACTACAAGGTGGTGGAGGACTTGGAGATGGTGTCGGCGTTTTGGTAAAAGTTGCTGTTCCACCTGTTACCTGTGTGTTTGTGGTAGAAACACCAGGTGTAAAATCTGCTGATGTCAAATTTATATTTGTTTTCTTATTACAGGCATTAAAAATAATTATTAATCCTGTTATTATCATTAAAACTATCAAGAAAAACTTTTTCATAAAATTACCTCCTTTTATTCTTTGCCTTCACACTATTAAATATCTTCTATCGTTAATTATTATAAAAAACGTTCAAAAATAGTTAATAAATAGTTCGTAGGTAGTTTTTTAAAATAGCAAAAACTAATCTCCAATCTCAATTATATTTTATATTATACAAAGATGTAACCCTGTCTTTACATCTATATCTAAAATGTTTTATTTAAAATAAATATCATCTATAAAGAACAAACCTTCACCCTGAGCACCACCGAGCTGAGCCCCTACTGTGCCAATACCTGTCATGTCAATCATATTATTTCCTGCCTGATTTCCAGAATAAATATTTTTATAAAATGACTCCATCGGTATTTCATATAGTTTCCAATCGCCAGTGCCTGTGACATCTGGGGAGTTCCAGTACTCACCATCTGCACCATTTGCAAATGCTTCATTACAGAAAATATAAAATTTCATCCCTTTTGGCGCTTTTGCCCATATTGATATATATTCCCTATTTTTTGCATCTATGAAACTACCATAAACTGACTGAGAACCAAATCCACAGCCCCAGTCAGCATTTGTTCCTGTGTTGAAAATTGCCTTTGCACAGAATCTGCCACTATGGGCTTTCTCATCAGGATTATCTGGATTACTTATCATATATTTAGCCCATGCACCACCTGCTGTATTTGCATATGAATATCCACCAATTATTGCGCCTGCTTCAAAATCCTCAAACAAAACAGGTGGTTTTTTAGGAATATATTTTTTTTCTTCTGCTTTTCCACCAGTTATTTTAGGCTCTTTTAAAACTATAACACCCGCACAGGATGTTAAAATAAAAATAGTAAATCCAATTAATATTAAAAACTTTAAATTTTTCATCTTTCCTCCTGTAAATAAAAAATTATATTTATTAAATTATATATATTAGTGCTTCACACAGGATAAATATATCCTGTGTGATATTAATTATTCTATTTTTCAAAAATAATTTCATCTATCCATAAATCAACATCTCTAGGAGCTGCTGGTACAGATGTTGTTTGAAACCATATATCTGTGACTTTAGAAAGAGCTAATGTTCTTTCTACAATATTACCCCAGTATGGCTCTTGGGTAAATTGTGTTAAATATATTTCATATTGTGTCCAATTAGCAGGTGCAATAAAATCATATCCATAATGATTATTTCCAACAAAATACATAAAATCAGGATAAACTGATGCTAACATTATTCTATACTTTGCACCATCACCTTTGCACCAAAATTTTATTTTACTATATTTATTAAGATCAACAGGATTTTTTAAACTATTAAGCATTGTGCCCATGCCAATATAACTATACATAAAAGTAGTTGTAACATATCCAGTAATCCTTGCAGCATAGCCTTTATATGATATATCTGGCCTTTGCATATAAAATGGTGTATCAACTAATGGCACCACATATGAATCGCCACCGAATACATAGTCATTATATGTATACCAGAAGCCACCCCAGTTATTTATATTATCTCCATCATCCATATTATCCAGCAAATCAGATTCCATAACATCAGGCGTATAAGTTGGTGTATTTGTAGGTGTGATTGTAAAAGTCACAGTAAAAGTTGGTGTTAAATAGATTACTGGTGTTTTAGTAAAAGTGCAGCGTAAACACTCATCTGGATGCATTGGTCTGTGACCACCATTACAACCTGTAAATAAAACATTTAAAAGAACTGTTAAAACTACTATAAAACAAATTTTTAATCTCATCTTTTCACCCCTCTATATTTTTTTAATATGGGGTAGTTAAAAAACTACCCCATATTAATAACAAAATTTACTGTTTATAAATTTCTAAATTATCCACAGACAAGTCAATACTTGCATGTGGTTGCCCAACTGTCTGGAACTGTATAGAATCAATCTCTTTTAAAGCGTCATTTAGATTTACTGATGTCCCCCAATAAGGTTCTTGTGTAAATTGTGTTAATAAAAAATGTATTTGTGTCCAACTGGTTGGAGCAACAAATTCTCTACCATAATGATTATCACCTTCTTTTTTTAAAAAACCAGAAAATTGTGAAGGCAATTTAATTCTATAATTTTTACCATCTCCTTTGGCATAAAATCTAATACCTGTCATATTAGATATGTCTACAGGTTTTTTGCTATTGTCTGCATTTACCATAAGAAAGTTTACTCCCATACCAACAAATCCATATTTAAATGCTGTTGTTACATATCCTGTAATTCTTGCGCAATAACCTGTATTTCCATATCCTGGTGAACTCATAATAAATGTTGGTTCTGGTGTTGGCTGATTTAATATTACTGTCCAGCGATTTCTTGACATAGGCCATACATAAGATGCATTACTTGTATTAAGATTTCCATCTGGTGGTTTTAATACATCAAGTATATCATCATAAGTATACCAATAACCCGGTCCACCTTCTGTGACTGGAATGTTATTTGCATTATCTGGTCCAGCACTACCATCTGAAGCAATAGTTTCCATGTCATCTATATTCTTTGTTGTATTCCATACTATAGGTGTTGGTGTATTTGTTGCAGCTATTGGAACCGGCTCTGAAGAAGACTTTTTCTTACATCCAACCAAAATCAATCCTATAAATATGGTAATGATTAATAAACTAAAAATAATTTTTCTCATCTTTTTCACCTCCTTCCATATATCATTTAGATTTTATTATTGCTTTACCCCAACCCTTGGGGTTTTTCCAACCATCTGCATCGCCAGTCCACGTCATCTGTATTTTCCTCACCAAACCTTTATCACCCACATCATCCACTCCTATATCAAATCCAATTTCAAGTCCATCTGATACATCCCAACCACTAAAAAAAGAACCTGGAATTTCAGCTTCAACTATATAACCACCTGGTTTTTCAACTGCTTTTATAACAGCAGCTGTTATTGGTTTTTCAAGATTAAATCCATAGGCAGATGGTTTTACTTTCCATTTACCTTCACTCTTTGAGTACTGCCCAACACTTATACCTATCTGATAATCAGTCTCTGCATATCTTTCTCTATCTGGCTGTGAATTATCAAAACCTAGAAACACTTCTATACAATTGCCCTGATAAATTTCTCTGCCTAGATGTTTATTTGCAAGACCTTTTGGTGCTTTCACATCAGCAAGAACATATAATTTATCCTCTGTTACTGCTACATATACCTTTGCTGATTGTTTTTCTGGTCCAAGCCAATATGGTTTACCGATTGCTACATTTTCTTTTTTATTAAGTGTCACTGTTGGTTCAATTCCGAGTGCTTTCCAGTCATCTATTTTTCCATCAACTGTAATACCACCTTTTATTTTGTAAATAGTTGCAACCGGCTTTTCAGCAAATACAACACCAATTAAAACAAAAGCCAACAACAGAACAAAAATCACCGTCTTCTTCATATCATCATCCTCCTTTATTTAAATTTATCAACTTAAAATTTTTAATTTTTAACTTTCAATATTTTGACGCAGTATTTTATATTTCAGTTTACACAATTAAAAATTAATATTTACAAATGCATCAAGTTCTTGAGCGCCAAAATTATTTGCAGATACTAAATTATCAGTTATTGTTGTATTACTGAATGCAATTCCAATAGTCGCTGGTTTAGCAATTTTATATTCTATGCCACCACCAAGTGCAAGAACTGAAATATCTACTTTTTGTCTACCAAAAACTCCATCTCCCATAAAATATTCTTCTCCAGCAAAA
>JAOAIN010000222.1 GCA_026414685.1 Candidatus Goldiibacteriota bacterium | reverse complement strand
TTTTGCAACTTAACTATCAGTTAGAACAGCCGCAATTTGGCGGTTATCCAAAGACAGATCATAAAAATACCTGGCTTGCTCAATTAAAATGGTCATGGTAATAATTAACTAAAAATTAACAAAAACTTAAATGAATTTTAACCTGTTCTTTGTAAATTAAAAGTAAAAATAAAAAAGGAGGAAAGGCAAAATGAGTAAAATTTTAAGATTGTTTTTAATGTTATCAATACTTTTAGGTTTCAATCTAAAAATATTTGCCGATTCAATGATTAAAATAGATGGCTCAAGCACAGTATATCCAATAACAGAAGCAGTAGCAGAAGAATTCCAAAAAGTATATAAAGATATTAAAGTTGTTGTTGGGATTTCAGGCACAGGTGGCGGTATGAAGAAATTCACAGCAAATCAGATAGATATATGTAATGCATCAAGGCCAATAAAATCAAGTGAACAAAAACAAGCAAGGATGAATGGTATAGATTATATAGAATTGCCAGTAGCGTATGATGGTTTAACAGTTGTAATAAATAAGAAAAATGATTTTATTGATTATTTAACAGTTGCAGAATTGAAAAAATTATGGGAACCAGCAGCACAAAATACAATTACAAAATGGAGTCAGATAAGAGCAGGTTTCCCATCAGAAAAAATTAAATTATACGGACCTGGGACAGATTCAGGCACATTTGAATATTTTACAGAAGCTATATGCGGAGCATCAGGCAAGAGTCGTGGTGATTATACACCAAGCGAAGATGACAATGTATTAGTTCAAGGTGTTGCAGGAGATAAATATGCACTTGGATATTTTGGTCTTGCATATTATGAAGAAAACATGGATAAATTAAAAGCAGTGAAAATTGATAATGGCAAAGGACCAATTGCTCCCACCTATGAGACAGTTCAAAATGGAACATATCAACCACTTTCAAGACCGTTATTTATTTATGTGAACAGATCAGCAGCAGATAGAGATGATGTGCAGAAATTTGTAGAATTTTATTTAAAGAATGCAAAAAATATAGTAAAAGAAGTTGGATATATTGCACTCCCTGATAAAGTATATGAACTTGCTATGAAAAAATTTCAGGATAAAAAAACAGGTAGTGTATTTAAAGGTGTAAAGATAGGTGTTAGTGCAGAGGAGCTTTTAAGCAAATGAAAATAAATAAAAACAAAATTATAGAAAAAATATCAGAGGGGGCGCTTTTTATAAGCGCCTCCTTATCTATATTTGTTACTATTGGTATCATATTAGTATTATTATTTGAAACCATTGAATTTTTTAAAGAAGTTCCAATAATAAAATTTTTAACAGAAAAACAATGGACACCACTTTTTGAAGACAAACATTTTGGGATTCTTCCACTTTTAAATGCAACTATTTTAACCAGTTTGATTGCAATGGTTGTTGCAATTTCTTTTGGTTTAACCATAGCTGTTTATATCAGCGAATATATAAAACCAGAACAAAGAATGATAATCAAGCCTATCATGGAAATTTTAGCAGTGGTTCCAACAGTTGTTTATGGATATTTTGCACTATTATTTGTAACGCCACTGCTTCGTAAAATATTTCCTGATATTTCAACATTTAACGCTTTGTCACCAGGGATAGTTATGGGATTTATGATTATTCCAATAATTGCAACCTTAAGTGATGATGCTATGCAAGCTGTTCCTAAATGGTTAAGGGAAGGTGGCTATGCATTGGGGGCTAATAAATTTCAAGTCACAACAGGTGTTGTAATACCATCTGCTTTATCCGGTATAATGGCATCTTTCATACTCGGGGTATCACGTGCAATAGGAGAGACAATGATAGTTACAATTGCAGCAGGTCAAATGCCAAATCTAACTTTTAATGTTTTAGAACCAATGGAAACAATTACTGCATATATAGTTCAAGTGAGTTTAGGAGATACTCCTGCAGGGACCTTGGAATTTAAAACCATATTTGCCGCAGGTATGACACTTTTTATTTTGACTTTTATTTTGAATATTATTAGTTATTTTTTAAAAAATAAATATAGAGAAAGGTATAGATAAATATGCATGAAGAAAAATTAATTTATAAAATAAGAGATAATTTTTTTCCAGTTGCAGGACTTTTAGCGACTGTTGTAAGTTTAGGTGTTTTATTTGTTTTGATAATAGATGTATTCAAAGATGGTTATATGAGACTTAATTTACAATTTTTAACTAGTTATCCATCCAGGATACCTGAAAAGGCAGGAATATTATCTGCATGGGTGGGAACAGTTTGGATTATGGTTTTGACGGCGTTTTTAATTTTTCCTATTGGAGTTGCATCTGGAATTTATCTTGAAGAATATGCGAAGCCAGGTAAAATAAAAGATTTTCTTGAAATAAATATATCTAATCTTGCAGGAGTTCCATCTATTATTTATGGATTACTTGGATTACAGATTTTTGTTTATTTTTTTAAGATGGATAGAAGTGTTCTTGCCGGTGCATTAACTTTATCTCTTGTTGTTCTTCCTATCGTTATTGTTGCTACACGTGAAGCATTAAAAGCAGTCCCACTATCTTTGCGTGAAGCGTCTTTTGCACTTGGTGCCAACAAATTACAAACAGTAGTATTTCAGGTATTACCATCTGCATTTTCTGGCATTTTAAGTGGAGTAATCCTTGCAATGTCACGCGCAATAGGAGAAACAGCACCACTTATCACTATAGGTGCTTTAACCTATATTGCTTTTTTACCAACAAGTCCTTTCACATCAGAATTTCCATTTATAACATTTCAGGGATTAAAGGATTATTTTACAGTTCTTCCAATACAGATTTTTAATTGGGTATCACGACCACAAAAAGCATTTCATTCAAATGCAGCAGCTGGAATTATTATATTACTTGTTATATCTTTATTTATAAATTTTCTTGCTATTTATCTGCGGATAAAATTTGAAAAATACATGAGGAGAAGATAAAATGGAAACTTTTACAAAAATAGAAGCAAAAAATTTTTGTGCATATTATAATAATAAAATTGCCTTAAAAAATATTAATATAAAAATTTATTCAAATAAAATAACGGCAATAATTGGTCCTTCTGGATGTGGTAAATCGACTTTTTTACGTTCATTAAATAGAATGAATGATTTAATAGAGAATTTTAGTACATCAGGAGAATTACTGGTTGATAATGTTAATATATATGCAAAAGATACTGATATTATATCATTGAGAAAAAAAGTTGGTATGGTCTTTCAAAAGCCTAATCCTTTTCCAAAATCAATATTTGAAAATATTGCATATGGTCTAAGAATTCATAAAATGTTCAAAAATTATGATGAATTGTATATGAAAGTTGAGAATAGTTTAAAAGAAGCTGCGTTATGGGATGAAGTAAAGGATGATTTGAATAAAAGTGCGTTTGATTTATCTGGGGGACAACAGCAGCGGCTTTGTATTGCAAGAGCACTTGTAATAAAACCTGAGATAATTTTAATGGATGAGCCAACGGCATCACTTGATCCTATTTCAACTGCAAAAATAGAAGAACTTATAAGAAAACTAAAAGAACACTACACAATAGTAATTGTCACACATAATATGCAACAGGCAGCCAGAGTTTCTGATTATAGCACTTTTTTTATGCAAGGAGAAATGATAGAATATGATGAAACAACAAAAATTTTTACAGCTCCTTCCAATAAATTAACAGAAGAATAAATAACAGGAAGATTTGGATAAAAAATAAAGAAAGGGGAATAAAAATGGAAAGAAAATTTGATGAAGAATTGCAGGAATTGAAAAAAAAGATTTTTGAGATGATTTCCGTTGTTAATGATCTTGTTGAAAAATCAGTAAGTGCTTTAATTAATAAAGATGAAAAACTCGCGGATGAAGTAGAAAAGAAAGATGAAGAGGTTGATAATTTTGAAAATGATATTGATAAATATTGTATGGAACTTCTTGTTCGCTATCAACCAGCTGCCATTGATTTGCGATTCATAACATCGATTATGAAAATAAATAATGACGTAGAAAGAATAGGCGACCTTGCAACAACCATTGCTCATAAAGCAAAAATAATTATTAAACAAGGCGTGGTAGAAATTCCAATGAATATCACAGAAATAAAAAAAATAATACAAAATATGTTTAAAGATGTTACAGATGCATTAACAGAAATAAACCCAGAAAAAGCAATGGCAATTTGCAGAATAGATAAAATAATAGATGAAATGTATGTGGAAACATTCAGGCAGATATTAAATTTGGTTATAAAAAATAAGATGACTGTAAAAGCTGGTATTGAGCTCATACTTTCTATAAAATATCTTGAAAGAATCGCAGACCACATAACAAATATTGCAGAAGATATAGTTTATATGGCAAAAGGTGAGTCAATAAAACATAAAGGAATAAAAGATGGATAAAATAAAAGTACTTTTTGTATGTGTGCATAACAGTGCACGTTCACAGATGGCAGAGGCATACCTGAATCATCTGGCAGGAGATAGATTTATTGCAGAAAGTGCTGGATTAGAACCGGGTGTTTTAAATCCTTATGTTGTAGAAGTGATGAAAGA
>JAOAIN010000220.1 GCA_026414685.1 Candidatus Goldiibacteriota bacterium | reverse complement strand
AGATAAAATAACAGATAAAAAATTTATCCGAAAAGCTATATCACCTAATGGTAAAAATGTTGCAATTTTTCCAAAAAGTAAAAAAATAGGATAACCAGGTGGATGTCCAATACTTAAATTATATGCAGCTGATGCAATTTCACCACTATCACCAAGATTTATAGTAGGTGGAATTATCAATATAAAAATTATAATTGATATGATTGATAAAAAAAATAAAATATATTTCATTATTCGTGTTTCTCTATTGACTGTTTAAAAATTTCTATATTTTTTTTAATTTTCTCTTTATATTTGGCATCGGGAATTATTTTATAAATTTCATCAAACCATGCAATGCCTTCATCAAAATTATATTGTAAATAAATCTGCATTAAAATATTTAGGGTTTTAATATCATAAGGATTTAAATAAACCATTTTTTTTAGATATTTTATTGTTAAATTAATATCATTTAATTGTCCAAAAGCGATACGAATAATTTCTGTAATAGTTGCAGGACTTTTTCCAGATATTTTATCAATAAATTCTATGAATTTATATGCTTTTTCTTTATCACCTAATTTTATTAAATATTCTGTTTTTGCAATAAAATACTTTGAAATGAAATCTTTATAAAAAAGATCTAAATTTTTATTATTAAAGTAATCGCGTATAGTATAAAGTTTTAGTAAATTTTGTGTGGTGTTAATAGGTTCTTTTTCTGTAAAAATTTTAAATATAATACCATAAGGTGTTGACCTAATATTATTTTCTTTATCTTCAAAAAAATCTGTAAAATAAACAGCACCTGGATTATTCAAAATAAATTTTATCTCTGTATTTCTCATCTGTTTTTTATCTGACATTTTTTTATAAATTGAAATATCTAAAACTGCATAATCCCTGTCATAAACTTTTAATTTTTTGAATTTCTTATGAATATTTTTTATATATAATATATTAAAACTTGGACAGTCATTTCTTGAAAATAAAATGTCAGTTTCATTCAATGTTTTCATTATATTCATTGGATGGTCATATCCTAAAAATTTTCGCGAGTGATTATTGGATTCATAATTATTAAAAATCATTAAAACTAAAATTATTGATATAATGCTTGCATTGAACGTAATATTCATATTTAACTTCTTACTTAAAAGTTCAAAAATGCAAAACATGCCATATGCAGAAATAATAACTGGTAATAAATCATTGATGAGATAAAAACCTCTGCTTATATATAAAGAAATTGTTGCCAAGGAACTTAAATTAAACCCGGCTGATGTCTCTATGCCATATATAAGTGAAATTGTATTTAAAATAAAAAAAAGAATTACAATAAAAAAAATATTTTTATTTGTAATAAATAAATAATAAATACCAAAAAGAAAAAACAATATTAAAATATTATAATTTTTAATAAATTGAATTATATAATTATTAAATCTAAATAACAAAATAGAAAATGAAAACTTATTATTTGACCAGTAACGTTTTCTTATTATATGCTCAAATACTTCATAAACTCTATTTATACCCGCCCAATCAAGAACAGGGTCTGCTTTTGCTCTAATAAATAAATATATGTAAGATGTAAAAAATGAAAAAATAATAAAAATTAATAATTTAAAAATTGGTAACTTTTCAGTATATTTTTTAAAAAAATAAAAATTTAAAAAAATTAGTAATAATGCAAATAATAGCGCTGAATTATGTGCCGGCACCAGAAAACCAGTCAAGTATAAAGAGAGATAACTAAATTTAACTTTTTTTGATTTATAGAAAATAAAAAAAGAATAAAATGCAAGTAAAATCAATACCTGTGTAAAAATATATATGCCACCTTTTGTATTTATTGCATTAAACCATACCGTATCTGAAACAACATAAAATAATGCAATTATCATAGAAACAATTGAAATCATTTTTTTTCTTTCACTTTTTGTAATAATTTCAATAAATATTTTTGAATTTAAAAATATAAGTAAAAAAATAAATATAACATGTAAAGTTGCAAATAAATTCATTCTGAAAGCAATATCTGCAAGTGGAATAAATGCAAAAATTTTTCCAGTAAGAATATATAATGGGTAACCAGGAGGATGTCCTATCCCCAAAGTGTATGCAGCAACCACAATCTCGCCAGAGTCCCCTAAATAAATAGTTGGTGGGATAGTATTTAAAAATAATAAAAATATTAAAATAGAAATAATAAAAATAAAATATTTCATATGTCACACCACATTTATTGTTTCCTGGCTGAATTAATCAATTCTTCTGCGGATTTTATTGAAGCATCTGTTATTTTCTCACCACTTATTAATCTTGCAATTTCTTTTATTTTATCATTTCTGCTAAGTTCTTTTATATTTGTTTCTGTTTTATTACCTGAAATTATTTTTTCAACGCAAAAATGTTTATCAGAATAACTGGCTATTTGTGGAAGGTGTGTTATGCATATTATCTGTTTTTTCTTTGAAATTGCATATAATTTAGCACCAACATCAGAGGCAATTTTACCTGAAACACCTATATCTATTTCATCAAAAACCATAACAGGAATAACATCTGTTTCAGATAGTATATTTTTTATTGCGAGCATTATTCTGGATATCTCACCACCAGAGGCTATTTTCACAAGTGGTTTTACTTCTTCCCCGGGATTTAAAGATATTAAAAATTCAACATTATCAATCCCATTATCTGAAATTTTTATTTTTTTATTGTTATGAATAAAGAAAAAATCATCATCTATTGGTTCTTTATATGTTATATTTATTTTAAAAATAGCTTTAGAAATACCTAGTTCTTTTAATTCATTTTCTATTTTTTTTGATAGTTCAATAGCTTTTTCGCATCTTATCTCCGATAACTTAATTGATAAATTTGTAAGTTCTTTCAAAATTTTGTTTTTTTCTTCTTCTTTTTGTTTTATTAATTCCTCATTTAATTCAATCTGTTCTTTTTCTTTTTCTAGTTCTTTAGAATATGAAAGTAATTCTGAAAAATTACTTTTTTTGAATTTTCTCATTAAATCTTCTATTAATTCTATCCTGCTTTCTATTTTATTAAGATAATTTTTATCAAAATCAATACTATTTAAATAATTTATAAAGTATTCTTTCATTTCACTAATTTTTATCATGGTTTCTTCTATAAGAAGTTGATTTTCTTTTGCTATTTTATTGTCATATTTTTCAAGTTCTATTATATTTTTTTTAGCTTTTGCAAGTAAATCAAGCGCACCTTCACCTTCTATATCAATAGATGAAGGCATCAATGATATGATTATATTATTTACGATATTCTTTATTGTTTCAGTATTTACCTGTTTTATTCTTTCTGTTATTAAATTTTCATATTCATCTGGTTCCTTTAAGTCTGCCATTTTTAATTCATTCAATCTATAATTTATTATATCCAGTTTTTCCTGTTTATCTTTTTCAACTTCATAAATTTTTTTTAATTCATTATTAATTACAGTCAGCTTATTATATAAATTTAAAATTTGATGACGTATATCATAAACTTTTCCATAAGAATCAAGAAAGTCAATATGTAATTCAGGCTTCAAAAGTGATTGATGTTCATGTTGACCATGTATATCAACTAAATAATTACCTATCTTTTCAAGTATATTTAAACTTACTGCAGTATTGTTAATATAAATTCTACCCTTACCACTTCTACTTATCTCTCTTTTAATTATTAACTGTTCTAGTTCAAAATCAATACCAGTATTTCCTGCTATTTCTTTTAATTTTTCATATAAATCTTTATTATTTTTTATATCAAATATTACTTCAATTTCTGCTTTTTCTTCGCCTGTTCTTATATTCTCAGTATAACCTCTTTCACCAACAGCAATATTTAATGCACCAATTATTATTGATTTACCTGCTCCAGTTTCACCAGTTAAAATATTTAAACCTTTTGAAAAATTTATCTCTATATCTCGTATTAAAGCATAATTTTTTATTTTTAATGTTGTAATCATTTTTTAT
>JAOAIN010000199.1 GCA_026414685.1 Candidatus Goldiibacteriota bacterium | reverse complement strand
TTAAAAATTATAAAAATTTTATCTTTCTTATTTAAACACCTTTTCAAGTTGCAGAAGTTTTATCTTCCATTTTAATCCATATGAAAAACCACCGAGTTCACCATCGCTTAATAAAACTCTATGACATGGAACAATAACAGGTAAAGGATTTTTTGAAAGTGCCATACCAACTGCCCTGTATGCATCCTCCATACCTATCTTTTCTGCAATCCATTTATATGTCCTCACTTCGCCATATGGAATTAAATATGTTGTATTTAAGACTTGTTTTACAAAATCACTTATACCTATGAATTCAATAGGTATGTTAAATGAAACTGACTGTCCTTTAAAATAATTCTTTATCAATTCTCTGCAATCTTTGAAAAATGGATTATTTACTTCCACTGAATCAGGAAAATATTTTTTAACCATTTTTACCATCTCATTATTCTTAAGTACAGGTAAAAAAAATCTTACCATTGCTTTTACATTTGATACAAAAGCAGCGTATCCGAACTTTGTAAAAAAAATATTATAATAAAACATTTTAAAATTTTACTTGGGGGACCTCTTTTGCTTTTTCTTCTGCTTTAAAATAAACTTGTTTTTCTTTGAAACCAAACATAGAAGCAATGATATTTGTCGGAAATTTTCTGACTGTTATATTATAATTCTGTACGATTTCATTATATCGTCTTCTTTCAACAGATATTCTGTTTTCAGAACCTGAAAGTTCATCCATTAAAGCTTGAAAATTTTTACTTGCCTGTAACTGCGGATAATTTTCAGCAATTGCAAGTAATCTGCCAAGGGCAGAATCCAAAGCAGTCGTGGCTTTAACTTTTTCATCTATGGTTTTTGCACCTAAAAGTGCGGCGCGTGCATTTGCGACATTTTCAAATATTTCCTTTTCATGCTTTGCATAACCTTTAACTGAATTTACAAGATTTGGAATTAAATCATTTCTTCTCTGCATTACATTTTCAACTTGTGACCATGCTGCTTTTATTGATTCATCATACCGTACCAAAGAATTATAACCAGAAATAAAGATCCCGCCTATTATGACTGCAAAAATCAATATACCGATTAAAATTTTTGAACCAGTGCCCATTTCATGCTCCTTTCCTATCAATATATTTTATTACTTTTTCTATATTTTCAAGATATTCACTAAAAATTGATGAAATTTCATTATCCTTAAATATTTGAATATCTTCTTTTAATTTCAATATATCAAAAAAAACTGTTTTATTCAACTTCATACTCTGGGGCATTGCATTTATAATGTCTATTTTTTTAACAGGCGGTTTTATTTTATATATCCTCAAAACACCTTTTAAAAGCGCAATTATTCCTGATATAGAATTTAACATTAGTGTTTTCAAATCTTTTGTCTTACCTTCTGTCATTAGATATGCTCTTATCAATTTCAAAAATACCGATTTTAATTCTCTCTCAACCTCCAACCGTAAATTTTTTGTATTGATTTTTAAATTTTTTATGACATCTTTACCATAAACAATAATATGATTTTCTTTTATATCTAAAAATTCCAATGGAAATACATCCATTGACATTTTTATCGTTTCTAATGTAAAAATCATAGGGACAGGGTTGCCTGAATTTATCCACTTTTTAATAACATTTGCAATCATATTCAACTCTTTTAATCCTATTTCATTTAATATAATCAAAGTATTGTAATCAGATTTTTTATATCTTTCACCTGTTGCTAAAGATCCATAAACAACAAATGAAACAAGATTATTGCCCGCTTTTTGTAACAGGTCATCACAGAATTTTTTTATTCTATTGTCCATACAAACCTCCTTACTTAATAAATTATCAATTATCAATTTCCAATTTTCAATTTTCAATTATAGATAATATTAAATTTATTTTTTCACCATCCACCACTGGCTCCTCCACCCCCTGATAAACCACCACCAAATCCGCCAAATCCACCGCCACCAAAACCACCACCATAATATCTACCACCACCTCTGCCGGATGATATGAAAAATAAAAATAACCATGGATGTCTCATAAAAACAGGTAATATAAAAAAAATAAAAATAAATAAAAAAACAATACTACCTATTTTATTAACTCTTGTAACTTTAGGAGTGTAACTTTTATCCAAAACAACGCCAGTTTTTTGAGCAATTATTGAAGCTATTTCAAATACACCTGCATAAATACCATCATAATATTGATTTTGTTTAAAATATGGTACGATTACTTCTCTAATAATATTACCTGCTAATGAATCACTAATAAATGCTTCTAGTCCATAACCAATTTCTATTCTTATTTTTCGTTCTTTTAATGCAATAAAAAGCATAATGCCATTATCTTTACCTTTTTTACCTATCCCCCATCTTTCAAATAATCTATTTGTAAAATCCTCAAGATTATTATCTTCTAGTGATTTAATTATTACAACCGCTATCTCATTTCCCGTTTTATGTTCAAATTCGGATATGAGAGATTCTATTTTTATTTTTTCTTCTTGAGTAAGTAGTGATGCATAATCATTTACCCATCCGGTAGGAGTTAAAGAATTTATATCAATAGAATAAAGAAATATGCTATATAAAAAAAATATTATAAATAAAAAAAATTTTTTCATTTTCACAAAATTATATAAAATAGAAGTTTATATCCTTTTTATATTTTTAATGGAAATTTTCAGCAAATATGTTTAGTGAACATTGTTAACGAACAATATTAAAAATTAAACGCCGTCCAGTCAATATTTGGGAAAATATTATCTTTCCACTCCATCTCTGATAAATATCCTTCATCATAATTTCCACTTTTTAACATATCATATAATCTAGTAAATCTATAAATATGAATTTTTGTTCTTTTCACTGCGTATTCAACCATGGTCTGAGTTTTCATTATAAAAGCCCAGTCACTGCTTTGGGCAAGTAAAATTTCCCGAGCAGCCTGTTTTAACGCTCTTTCTTCAATATTACTGAGCGGTTTTTTGATATAAATATCAGTAAGTTCCTTCATTTTTTCATACATTTTATGTAAATGTTTATATATCCAATCATTCTCTCCTGATAACCAGTGTTCAGCATATCCTTTATATCCCCAACTTGAATAACATGGTGTGAGAACTTGATTTTTAGGATATTTTTCAAGATATTCAAAAGGAGTAATTAATTTAATCGTCTGTTGGTCATAATAGATTTTTCTGATTAAAAAATCAAGAAATGCAGGACCTTCATACCACCAGTGTCCAAAAAGTTCTGCATCATAGGGCGCCACTATTATTGGCTGCCTTTTCATTATGCGATGAAGATATTCAACCTGTTTCTCTCTATTAAACATAAAATTACCTGCGTGTTCTGCAGCTTTATTCAATGCAGCCACTGGATCATATGGTTGTTTATCGCCAAGACCTACATTACCTGTGATTTTATAATACTTAATTCCTGTATTCATTCTTATTCCGCTTTCATGAATATATGGTCTTATATAATCATAATCCAAATCATAACCTATATCTCTGTAAAATTCTCTGTAATTATAATCTCCAGGGTAACCTTCTTTTGCACTCCAGACCTGTTTTGATGACTCCATATCTCGTCCAAAAACAGCAACTCCTGATTTACAATATACAGGTGCAAAGATACCATATTTTGGTCTCGGAGTTCCATAAATAATACCATGGGTATCAGTTATAAAATAACGAAGGTTATATTTTCTTAAAATCTCATCATCACCTGGATTATAACCACATTCAGGAAGCCATATACCCCGCGGTCGTCTGCCTAGATTTTCAATATAATGGTCAACTGCAATTTTTATCTGCGCATTAACAGAATTTCTATGGTATGCAAGTGGTAAGAAACCATGCGTTGCGCCACATGTGATTATTTCAAGTTTACCAGCTTCCTGAATCTGTTTAAAACCATTGACTAAATCTTTATTGTATTTTTCAACAAAAACATAACGTGCATTATAAAATTTTTCACGATACATTATTGCTGTTCTGTTAAAATGTGGTTCAAACCTGGTTCTTATTACTTCTTTTTCAATGAGTTCAATCATTTTATTGATATGCCTTATATATCTATCTTGCAATAATGGATCTCGTAACATTGCAATCAAAGGCGGGGTTAAAGACATGGTGATACGAAAATCCACACCATCTTCTATAAGTTTATTAAAAACATTCAGAAGTGGAATGTATGTTTCGGTTATCGCTTCATATAGCCAGTATTCTTCCATTGGGTCATTGTATTCTGGATGACGGACAAATGGTAAATGTGCATGTAGTATAAGTGCTAAATAACCGTCAGGTTCACGCATGATTATTTTATTCTGTTTTTCTGTTAACAGTGATATTTATAAAACGCTTTTGACTTCCATCTGAAGATGTGGCTTCTATAGGAAGATCCATCTGACCATCGGGAAGATGAAAACGTAAGGAAAAAGAACCATCTTCTTTTAATTTTACTTCTTCTCCCTTTACTGTTAACTTAGCATCTTTTTCAGTAGCTCCATATAGTATCAATTCGGTATCTGCAACAAGAAAAAATCCTTTTGCCTCGGGTTTGTAAACAGGTGAGCCAAAACTTGATACGGCACCAGAACCAGATAATAATTCCTGCTCAATACGCATTTTAAACCTATCAGAACTTCCAAATTTACCGGCTCCAGATAATTTAAGAAGTTCATCAAAATCTTCATCTACAACCATCCATTCTTCATCTGTTTTATCTGATACCCTATCTCTAGGGGTTGTAACAATATTGGAACGGGCAATTAAAATAAATCTACCATCTGATGTTTTAAAACCCAAATCAACAAGATAACTACGATCAGGTGCCCATACGTTTATATACCAATTATTTGAATCACCGCTGACCTTTATATCTACAAATTTATGTGCATTTGTCCCATTAAAAATAATGTCTGTGACATCATATATTCTTATAACCAAATCATATTTTTCACTTTTTCTGGCTTCTTTTGCCTTCTCCTCCATAAAATCAGGAGAAATATCCCAATAAGCATAACACCAATAAGGATCACGAGCTAGTAACACTATCTTATTATCATTATAACGATTTGGAATTTCTGTTTCCTGCCGAGATGGTGTAGGTAAAGTTTCAGCATGTTTTATACCATTCTTTTCTTCCATCTGAACAGGATAATATTTAACTGCTTCTATTTTTGTTTTTTCTTCAGAAGGTATAATTTTATGTTCTATAATATCTTTTATTGGCTTTTCAATCTTTACTTTAGCAGGTCTACCTCTTTTTTTTACTTCTGTTTTAGTTTTTTCTTCTTTTTTTTCAATTTGCTTTTTTGCCAAAACTGTTTTCTTTGCAGTTGTCCCCTTTTTCTTATCCGCCTTTTTAATTTTTTCTTTATCTAACATTGTTAAAACCTCTCTTTCTAAAAAATTAAAATTTCTACGCTCACGCCTATATTATATTTTATATTTATTTAATTTTTTTTAATTTTAAATTAATATTAGGTTGGGGTTTTTCCCTGTAATATCTCATTTAATTCTTTGCCAACTTTAAACTTCGCCACTTTTTTCGGTGCAACTTCCACTTTTTCACCGGTCTTTGGATTTCTTGCAATTCTTCCCTTTCTTTCTTTTACAGAAAATGAACCTAAGCCGGTTATAGAAACTTTTTGTCCTTCTTTTAATGCATCCTGAATAACTTTTACAAGATAATCAACCACTTTTTCAATATCTTTTTTAGGAAGTGCAATATTTTCTCCTATTTTATTGATTATTTCAACTTTTGTCATTAATAGCCCTCCTTTCATTTGTTTCTTAAAAAATAACAGAAAATCATATAAAAGTCAAGTGATTTTATCACATGTTAGTGTATATTATTGTGGAAATTTTAAAAATTAATACCTAAATTTATAGGTTTTTCTTATATCTACTAATGTTATATTAAAATATAAATAAATTTTTCTTATTTTAATATTATTTTATACGGGAAATAATATTTTTTTCTTTTACATCAATAAAAATAGTTTTATTTTCTACTAATTTTCCTGATATGATAAGTTTTGCAATTTCATTTTCAAGGTAATTTTTTATAACTCTTTTTATAGGTCTTGCGCCATAAATTTCATCAAAACCAATTTCAGATATATATTCCACAAGGGCATCAGAATATTCAAAATTAATATTTTTCTGTTTTAATCTATCTTTTAACTTTGTAAGTTGCAACTTTACTATATTATTTATATTTTCTTTACTTAATTTATTAAAAATTATTATTTCGTCCAAGCGATTTAAAAACTCTGGTTTAAAATATTTTTTCAATTCATCTAAAATCTCTTCTTTTATATCTTCGGTATTATCTTCCTTGATTATTAAATTTGTTCCTATATTTGATGTCATAATAATTATCGTATTTTTGAAATCAACAACCTTACCATGACCGTCAGTCAATCTACCATCATCTAAAATTTGCAAAAGTATATTAAAAACATCTTGATGTGCCTTTTCAATTTCATCAAAAAGTATCACTGAATAAGGCTTTCTTCTTACCGCTTCTGTAAGTTGTCCACCCTCTTCATAACCAACATAACCTGGTGGAGCACCAATTAACCTGGCTACAGAATGTTTCTCCATATATTCAGACATATCAATCCTAACCATTGCCTGTTCATTGTCAAATAAAAATTCAGCAAGTGCTTTTGCAAGTTCTGTCTTACCAACACCAGTAGGACCTAAAAATAGGAATGAACCCATTGGTTTTGTCTCTTCAGAAATATTTGCTCTACTACGTCTGATAGCATTTGATACGGCTTCAACAGCTTCATCCTGCCCAATTATTCTTTCTTTGATCTTATTTTCCATATTTAACAATTTATCTGATTCTGCTTCTATCATTTTAGACACAGGGATACCTGTCCATGCAGATACTACTTTTGCTATATCTTCTTCATCAACTTCTTCTTTTAAGAATGTTCCACTTTTTCTTAATTCATTTATCTTCTGCTCAAGTTCATTCAACTGTTTTGTAAGTTCCGGTATTTCTCCATACCTTATCTTTGCCACATCTTCAAACTTTCCTTCTCTTTCTAATTGTTCTTCTTTTTGTTTTTTCTCTTCAATTATTTTCTTTATCACGCGTATCTTCTCTATGGTTTCCTTTTCATTTTTCCATTGTTTTTTTAATATATCTTCCTGTTTTTTCAATTCTTCAATTTCTTTATTTATGCTATCAAGTTTTTCTTTTGATTCTCCTTCCTTTTTAAAAGCTTCTCTTTCTATTTCAAGGCGTCTTAATTTTCTTTCAATTGTATCAATTTCAGCTGGCATGCTATCAACTTCCATTTTTATTTTTGATGCTGCTTCATCCATTAAATCTATTGCCTTATCTGGTAAAAACCTTCCCTGAATATATCTTGCTGATAATTTTGCCGCAGCGATTATTGCAGAGTCCTTTATTCTTACGCCATGATGTACTTCATATTTTTCTTTTAATCCACGCAATATGGAAATAGTATCCTCCACTGTTGGTTCATTTATCAAAATTGGTTGAAATCTGCGTTCAAGAGCTGGGTCTTTTTCAATATATTTTCTGTATTCATCGATTGTTGTTGCCCCAATTGCGCGTAACTCTCCCCTGGCAAGCGAAGGTTTTAAAATATTTGCAGCATCCATTGCACCTTCTGCACGACCAGCTCCTACTAAAGTATGTATCTCATCTATAAAAAGTATAATGTTGCCATTTGAATTTTTAACTTCCTTTAAAACCGCCTTTAATCTTTCTTCAAATTCTCCACGATATTTTGCACCAGCAAGCATTGCAGATATGTCAAGAGCAATTACTCTTTTGTTTTTTAAATTCTCAGGACAGTCCTTATTTACTATTCTTATTGCAACTCCTTCTGCAACAGCTGTTTTACCTACCCCTGCTTCTCCTATTAATACTGGGTTATTTTTTGTGCGTCTTGATAATACCTGCATTACTCGTCTTATTTCGGATTCTCTACCTATAACTGGGTCTATTTTACCAGCAGCAGCAGCAGCAACTAAGTCAATACCATATTTTGATAATGCATTGTATTTATC
>JAOAIN010000194.1 GCA_026414685.1 Candidatus Goldiibacteriota bacterium | reverse complement strand
TGAATGCATTTTTTGAGGAATTCATTGAGGTAAATATGTGAAGCAAAAGTAGGTCAACCAATCAGTGAGACACGAAGGTAATACAAACCAAACGGTTTTTGCGAAGCCAAGTTTAAGTGTTTATACAAAAACCTTTTTGATGTAAGCAAACAATTTATTACGAAAAAAATGCTTCAACCATTTTTCATTCCACTTCATCCTTTCTTTCCCACCAAAAATTACGAATAAATTATTAAAAATTTACATTCTAACTTTTATTCCGTGAGATGCTAAATATTTTTTTACTGTTTTTATAGTATATTCTTTATAGTGAAATATAGAAGCTGCTAGCACAGCATCTGCTTTACCGTATTTTAAAACTCTAAGCATATGTTCTGGACTGCCTGCGCCACCTGATGCAATAACAGGCACAGGGATAGCATCAGATACAGCTTTATTTAATTCAATATCATATCCCTGTTTTGTTCCATCCGCATCCATTGAAGTTAGTAATATTTCTCCAGCACCAAGTTTTACTGCTTTTTTAACCCAGTAAATAACATCAATACCAGTTGGAGTTCTACCACCATGTGTATATACTTCCCATTTATTTTTACATTTTCTTTTAGCATCAACTGCAAGGACTATGCACTGGCTGCCAAATTTTTTAGCTCCTTGCTTTATTAACTGTGGATTGTTAACTGCTGCTGTATTTATTGATACCTTATCAGCTCCGTTGAAAAGTAATTCTGCCATATCATTTACAGTCCGTATACCACCACCAACGGTTAAAGGTATAAAAACTTTTGCAGCTGTTTTTTTAACAACATCAACAATTGTCTTTCTTTTTTCAAAAGATGCTGTAATATCCAGAAAAACAATCTCATCTGCTCCACTTCTATTGTATCTATAAGCAGCTTCTACTGGATCGCCGGCATCCTTTAAATTTAAAAACTTAACCCCTTTTACCACTCTGCCTTTATTTACATCAAGACAAGGTATTATTCTTTTACATAGCATTTTAATTATTCCTGTTTTGCTATTTTTATTGCTTCTTTTAAATCAATATTACCTGTATATAATGCCTTACCTATTATAACACCTTCTAAATTTGGATATCTTCTTTCAATCTGCATTAAATTTTCAATATTTTTTAATCTTGAAATACCACCCGATACAATAACTTTCATATTTGTATTTCTTAAAATATTTAGTATGCCTTTTATATTTGGACCTTTTAAAACACCATCTCTTTTTATATCAGTATAAATTATTCTCTTCACTCCTAATTTTTCTATTCTTTTTATAAAATCTATTACTTTTATATTGGTCATATCCTGCCAACCCTTGACAGCAAGACGCTCTCCTTTTGCATCTACACCAACTACAATTTTTTCATTATATTTTTTCAAAAGTTTGCTTAAAAATTTTTCATCTGTTATAGCAGATGTTGATAAAATTACTCTTTTTACATCTGCTCTCAAATATTTCTTTATATATTTTTCATCCCGTAGGCCACCACCAATCTGTATCTTTATTTTGAGCGCCTTTATTATCTTCATTATTATATCCATATTTTTTGGACGTCCAGTCAAAGCCCCATCTATATCAACTATATGGATTAATTTAGCTCCTTTAACCTGCCATAATTTTGCCACTTCAACTGGCTCTTTAGAATAAACAGTCTCATCCCGCACATCCCCCTGTATCAAACGTATACATTTCCCATTTCTGATATCAATTGCTGGTATTATTTGCATTATCCACCTTTTATTTTTTACATATTTCAAAAAAATTTTTATAAATTTTTAAAGCATTTTCACTGCTTTTTTCTGGATGAAATTGAAAACCATAGATATTTTTGTATTCAACTCCAGATGCAAAAATAATATTACCGTATTTTGTTTTTGTCAATATTACTTTTTTATCCTCAGGAACACAATAATAAGAATGAACAAAATAAAAATATGAGTTATTTTTAATACCTTTTAATAATAAACTTTTTTTATTAAATGTAACACTATTCCATCCAATATGAGGTACTTTTAAATCTGTTTTAAATTTTATCACTTTTCCCTTTATAAAATTAAGCCCTTGAAATCTACCAAATTCATAACTTTCAGTAAATAACAATTGCATACCAAGACAAATGCCTAATATTGGCTTGCCTACAATTACCTCTTCTTTTATAAGATTTATTAATTTTCTAATTCTTAATTCTTTCATTGCATCTTTAAAAGCACCAACACCAGGTAAAATTATACCAATACTATTTTTTATTTCTTTATTTTTATCTGTTATCTTTGCAGGAATATTCAGATACTGAAGAGATTTAATCACACTGTGTAAATTGCCCATACCATAATTTATTACAGATAGATATTTTTTCAAGACCACTCCTTGATTTGCTATATCTTATTTTTCGTACTTGGTATTTCTCTTCCGCATATTGATATCGCATCTTTTAAAGCAAGAGCAAACCCTTTAAATATTGACTCAATTATATGATGTGAATTTTTACCTTTTATCTGATCTATATGCAAAGTAATCCTAGCACCGCGGACAAAACCATTGAAAAACTCTTCTACCAATTCAGTATCAAAACTACCTATTTTTTTTAAAGGTATATTAACATTAAAATCCAACAAAGGTCTACCTGATATATCAAGTACAATTCTACATAAAGATTCATCCATCACTCCAAAAGAACCAAATCTTTTAATGCCACGTTTATTTCCTAATGCCTTCATAATTACTTCACCCAAAGTAATTCCTAAATCCTCTACAAGGTGATGCGAATCAATTTCCACATCTCCACAGGCATTGATAAACATATCAATCCTACTGTGTTTTGATAATTGTTCAAGCATATGAGTTAAAAAAGGCTCATCTGTTTTTATTTTATATTTACCACTACCATATAAATTTATCTTTACATCAATTTGGGTTTCGGATGTTTTTCTTTTTACTTTAACTTGTCTTTTCATTTTAAAATCCTTTCTTTAAAATATCAGTTACCAATTTATTTTCTTTGCTTTTACCTATAGTTATTCTTACATAATTTTTTAGTCTCACATCACTAAAAAATCTAACACATATCCCTTTTTTTATAAATTCTTTTTTTAATAAATCTGGTTTGCTGATTTTTATAAATAGAAAATTTGCATCACTTTCTGGTATATAATAAAGCCCTTCCAGTTTTTCTTTCATTTTTTGTCTTTCTTTAATAATAATTTCACAAGTTTTTCTTATCTGATTTTCATATTTTAAAATATTTAAAGCCGCTATCTGTGAAAAAGAATTTATATTATAAGGAAGTTTTACTCTTTTTATAATATTAATTATTGACTCACTTGCAATCATATAACCGGTTCTTAAAGCGGCTAAAGAAAATGCTTTTGAAAATGTTCTTAAAATTATAAGATTTTTATGTTTCTTTAATTCATTAAGAAACGTCTTGCCCGAAAATTCAAAATATGCTTCATCAATTACTACAAAAGTATCCTTTTCCATTAAAATTCTTTTTATAGCACTCTTTGAAAAACAATTACCTGTAGGATTATTGGGATATGCAAGAAAAACAAATTTAATTTTATTACTTTTTAAAATATCCACCATTTTTTCCACATCTAGATCAAAACCACTTTTAAGCGGTACTTCTATTACAGAAGCTCCACATATCTCACTTAATATTTTATATATTTCAAAAGTTGGATAGGGTACAACAACTTTGTCTTTTTTATTTATAAAAGAAAGTAAAAGATAATAAATAAGTTCATCTGAACCATTTCCGACAAGAATGTTATTTTTATTTATGTTTAATTTAATAGATATTAAAGAACGTAATTTTTCCGCGTATGGATCTGGATATCTATTGAATTCAATTTTTTTGGCTTCTTTAAAAATCTTG
Organism: Candidatus Goldiibacteriota bacterium; assembly: GCA_026414685.1. Taxonomy (GTDB): domain Bacteria; phylum Oederibacteriota; class PGYV01; order PGYV01; family DSYL01; genus DSYL01. Next base: position 9,037 of record JAOAIN010000194.1, on the reverse strand, counting down.
ATTTTTATATTTTCAGGTAAATCAAATGAATTTTCATTTGCATCAAGTTTATATTTACCATTAAAAAGTCCTGGATTATAAGGTCTTAAATATTTTATATTCCTGTTGATCATACTTTGTATTGTCATTTATTATCTCCTCACTTTCACGCTTTTACTGTGATTATAAAGCCCTTCTTTATCAGCCATCAATTCTATAAAATTTCCTAATTTTTTTATTGCATTTTTTGTACATTTTACTATATGTGTATGTTTTAGAAAATCTAAAACAGAAAGCGCGGAAAAGAATCTACCTGTTCCATTAGTTGGCAAAATATGATTACTGCCGGCAATATAGTCACCGAATGCAACGGGAGTATCATTGCCAATAAAAATCGCGGGTGCATTTTTTATTTCTTTTAAAATCTTATTTGGATTTCTGGTAACTATCAAAAGATGTTCTGGCGCTTTGTAATTTATAATATCTATTCCATCTTTAATATTTTTAACATAAATTATCATAATATCAATATCATTATTTCTAAAATTATTTTTTAACCTTTTTTCTATTTCAGATGCTAACTTTTCTGATAAAGTTATCAAAAGAGAATGACCGTTTGAATGTTCTGCTTGAGCAAGTAAATCATAAAAAATATAATCTAAATTAGCTGTTTCATCTGCAATTATTGTTATTTCAGATGGACCGTTTATACAATCAATACCAACAGTTCCAAATAAATACTTTTTAGCCATTGTTGAATAAATATTTCCAGGTCCTACTATTTTATCAACACGCGGTATAGTTTCAGTTCCGTATGCAAGTGCTGCAATTGCTTGAGCACCACCAATCTTATAAATCTCTTTTATTCCAATCATATCTGCAGCAACAAGAATATATGGATTTATTTCGCCTTTGTATCTGGGGGGTGAAACCAAAATAATACTTTTAACGCCTGCAACCTTTGCTGGTATTGAAGCCATGAAAACAGTTGAAAAAAGTGGTACCTGGCCACCAGGAATATAAATTCCAACTGTATTAAGTGGTATATACTTTTGTTGTATTGTATATCCATAATTTTTATAAATAAAATCTTTCAAATTATTTTTCTGTAATTTATGATATGCTTCTATATTTTTAATTGCTACTTTCATCGCTGGTAATACTTTTTTATCTATCAAACTATATGCTTTTTTTATAACTCCAGGTTTAACTTTAAAATCATTTATTACAACACCATCAAATTTTTGTTCATATTTTTTGAGTGCTTTATCTTTATTGATACGCACATCATTTATTATTTTAATAATGTCATTAGTAACTGATAGTTCTGTTTTATTAATTGAATCAATATATTTATATATAACATCTTTTATTTTAGAATTATAATTCAATCTTTTTATCATCAGGTCCTCCGTTATTTTGGTTTTCTTTCATTAGAATATTTTATTCTTTTAGCAACTGTTAGCAGATTTACTCTTTTCAATTCATTATTTATCAATTTTTTTGTAACTATTGGTCCGTATTTAAGTTGCATTGCCTTTTCATAATTAGCCGCTCCCCACTCTGGATGTTCTATAACAAGCTGCGTTAATTCTTTTTTCTGTTCCACTGTTAAAAATCTTAATTTTTCTTTACCTTTTTCTTCTCTTTCCTTCTTTAATTCTTTTAATGTCCTTAAATCTATACCAAGTTTCTTTTCTATCTCTTTTGCAGATAATCTCTTTTTTCTTAACTTTTCTATCTCACGTTGCATTTTATTTAACATGGCTGTATCGGTTCTCTTTTCTTTTATTGCAACAATTGTTATATCATCATTCTGTGGATATCCCTGCGTAAATGCTTTGATTTCCATATCAAGATTATCAATGAATTCTTTTGCAGTTAATTTCCCATATTTTTTTATACATTCTACAAATCTCTTTTCACCAAATAATTCTCTCTTACCGTTCATTGCTTCTGTGATACCATCTGTATAAACCACTATCATATCATCTTTCTGCAACTTAAGTTCCTCCTCTACCATTACTTTTTTAAACAAGTCATCATCAGGTAATGAAATGCCTAGTGGAAATCCTTTGGGCTTTATATAGTATACTTTGTTTTCTTTTGCTCTGTAAAGAATGAGCGGATCATGGCCTGCACTGGCAAAATTTATTCTACGTGTTATTGAATCAAGAACAAGATAAAAACATGTAACAAACATTCCTTTTTTCATATCTTCTTTGACAAAATTATTTACCTTTGTGAGAACACTCTTTGCCGATTTATTCTGTATGGCTATAAGTCTCATAACAGTCCGAGTAATGGTCATAACAAGGGAGCCAGGAACTCCTTTACCTGAAACATCAGCAACAATAACCCCTATAAGATTTGGGCCAACTTTTATAATATCATAATAATCACCACCAACCTCTTTTGCAGAACGATATAGTGATGCAATATCAAAACCTTCTGTCTCTGGAACTTCCTTAGGCAAAAGGGTATGCTGTATTTCCTTTGCAACCTGGATTTCTTTTTGTATTTTCTCCTGTTCAATCAATGACTCCTGAGCCCCTTTGAATTTTATTGCCATATCATTAAAAGCTTTTGCAATCTGAGAAAATTCATCTTCACCTTCTATTTCTATCCTATGCTCTAATTTCCCCTCACCTATTGCTAAAACACCTTCATGTAAAATCTGTATGGGTTTTATTATTAAACCGAGTAAATAATAAATTCCAATGGTAACAAGAATAAAAACAAAAAATGATATTATAAAAATATTTATCTGTTTGGAAGCCATAACTTTTTCAATGTTTGTATTTGAAATAATAAGACGTACTTCTCCTAATTCATTATTCTGAAAAATAACCGGCTCAACCAATTCATACCTATCTTTGTATTTTAAAACAAGTGTATTATTTATATAATATTCTTTTTCAAGTTTACCTCTTGATTCAAATTCAGTATAAAGATATTGTGCATTATCATGAGCTATTATTCTATCCTGTGAATTTAAAAGCATGATTGAATCAATATTCTCGTTATTTCTTTTTATTTCTTTAAAAATTTTAATCAATGAAAGATAATTTGACCTTATAATTCGCTCCTTAGATGATTGTGCTATGCTTTTAATTATTTCGGTATTATATGTTATGAATTTTTCCTTCAATGTTTCTCGCTGATTGAATACAAAATATATGTAAATTCCAAGAAATAGAAAAATTATAAAAGTCGTGGTAGCAAAAACGAATTTTTCTCTGACACTTTTTGTTCTTGTTAAAAATTTCAAAATTTGTTCAGTAATAGAAGGGAAAGAATGATATTTTACCAGTGTCAGTTCATTTCCACGTGGAGTCACTCTATAAAAACTCTTATCAGTGAGTTTTCTTATGATCCACAGTCCTAACCCACCTTTTTTACCGATGGAAACATAATAATTTAGATCAGGAGTTTTAAATTTATTCCAATCAAAACTCCTACCTTTATCAACAAGAGTAATATAAATACCACGATTTGTTACCCTGACTTCCACTAAAATATCACCAGGCAACATATCTTTATATGCGTGTTTTATTATATTGGAACACGCTTCATCAATAACAATAATAATATTATTCAAATCCCTATAAGAAAAATTATTTCTCTTACATATATCTGTTATTCTTTGTTTTATTTCAAGAATTGATGCTATATTGGCAGGATAAGTAAAGGACTCTTTTTCTATTTCCTTCTCTTTGGTAAAAAACCAACGCATTATTTTTCCTCAATGTTTCTTAAAATGGAGTTCACTTCACGTAAATTTTCAATTGCAAGCCGGTTATAAGGATCTAGTTTTAAAATCTTTTCCCACTCCTCCTTTGCTCCCTTGTAATCTTCTTTTATATATTTTTCCACACCAGCTCTGTATAATTTAATTATTTCTTCACTATACAGAGCATCACGCGCCTGACCTAAAATATTTTTAATAAGAGAAATATAATACTGCGTATTCATATAATTTCGATCTGCCTGATAAACTGTTTCAAACTCTATCAGAGCCATTTTCAAATTGCCATCATAATAATTTTCAAGTCCCCTTGTATAATGTAATGCTTTAAAATATTCTTTCTGTCTTGATTCTCCAGCAATTTTATCTATTTTTTCACGCATATTTTTAAGTTCTTCTGCTGCAAGCATTCTTGCTCGCTTTTCTATTTTTTGAGCTTCTATTTTTTCTTTATTCGCCCTCCCTTCAATAACACTTTCGCCGAAAACTGACCTAAGTGAAATTCTATGCTGTGTTCCTAATTCTGTTATAAAAAAACCATAATCAATAAATATCATTTGAAAAAATTCAACTCCTGCACCTAAGGAATATATATTGTAAGAATCGTATCCAATCCTAAAGAAAAAATTATCATAAAATAAAATTTCCAGGCCAGATTTAAAAATAAAATCAATATTAATAGGTGCATATAAATCTAAAAATATTTTTCCAGAAATCTCATCATTGAATATTTTTATATAATTTATTCCCAAAATATACTGTCTCGGCATAAATTCGTTATATCTGAATAATTTTATCTGTGGTTCTATTAAATTTTTAAACATTAATCCTAAATTCACTTTATCGGTTTGGTTTATCTGTAAAAGATATAATAAACCAAAATCCATTCCAAAACCTAAATCATTTGAATCAGATAGTGATTGGAAATCAATCTTTAAATTTAATCCTATCTGCAATTCCTTGTAAAAAAAATTGCCACCCCAACCTGCAATCATCTCAATGATTGACTGCGTAATTGTATCAAGTGGGTTGCCTGAAATATCTCTCAGGGTAATATTTCTTGTATTAAAAGCGGCAAAAGAAAATCCAAAAGTCCCAAAATCCAAAGTCGGGAAACCAAAAACAAAGTATCCGTAATTCGTATCATAAAAAAGTGGATTATAAGATGCTAAAACTTCTATTCTAGAAATGGTATTAAGACCCGCAGGGTTATAATAAATAACACTAGTATCTTCTGTTGCTGCGGTAAATGCGCATCCTAATGTCTGAGAACGAACGCCTAGACCAATATCAAAAACAGAAGTAACCCCAGCTGCTGAATAAGTTATTTCAGTTAAAAACATAAAAAGAATAACCACCAATAAATTTCTCTTTTTCATTTTTCAATCTCCAGAATTAGTTTCTGGGAATCCATATCTATTTTTATTATTATAACAGAAATACTGTCTCCCAACTTATAAATTTTTTTTGTTTTTTTCCCTATGGCAATCATTTTTTCCACATCAAAAAAATAATAATCATCTATTATTATATCAAAATTAATAAAACCTTCCACTGGATATTCATCAAGTTCTACAATAATACCATTTTTTATAATCTTTATTATTGTTGCGGAAAACACATACCCTATTTTATCTTTTAAAAAATTTAGAGCATATATTCTGAAAATTTCATTCTCTGCATTCTCTGTTTTTTCTTCTCTTTCTGAAATATGTCTACATAATGACCTCAATTTTTCTTTATGTAAAATATCTGATTTCTGCAAGTTAAGCAAATGTTTTATTATTCTATGCACAATTAAATCAGCATAACGTCTAATAGGTGATGTAAAATGTGTATATTTAGGTAATCCCAGGCCAAAATGGCCTGTGTTTTTTTCAGAATATTTAGCAAGTGGCATAGCTTTTAAAAGTGTCTTCTCTATTAAATATTGTAATCGTGTATTATAAGCTAGTTCAAGTATTTTCTGAAATTCTTTGTTTGTTCCTTTTTTCAATTTGGCATTAAAACCGATAGATTTTAAAAATATATTAAATTCATTTATATCATTTTTAAATGGTCTTGGATGAACACGGAAAATTCCGTATTTATGCTTTTTCAAAATAAAATCAGCAGCACATATATTAGCAGAAATCATGAAATATTCTATTATTTTATGTGACTTAAAAGTTTCCTTTCTTTTAATATCAATAATATTTTTATTATTAAATACAAAAACAGGTTCTCCAAGGTTAAAATCAATATTACCGTCCTCCTTGAATTTTCTTTCTAATTTATCTTTTAAATCATTCATTAAAAATAGCATATTTTTTATCTCTTTATCTTTTATGTCTTTTTTATTATCTAATATTTCCTCCACTTCTTCATAAGTAAATCTTCTTTTATTTCTTATCACGGTCTCTTTTATTTCATAGGATATAATCTCTGCTTTGTTATTAAATTTTATAAATATTGAAAATGTGAACCTATCTTCATTTTCTCGTAGCGAACAAATATCAGATGAAAGTTTTTCTGGAAGCATTGGATGGACCTCTCCTGGTAAATACGTAGAAAAAGACCGATTATATGCTTCTTTATCAAGTAAAGTTCCTTCCTTCACATAATGAGAAACATCTGCAATATGGACTCCTAAATAATAAAAGCCGTCTCTTTTGCTCAAAGAAACCGCATCATCAAAATCCTTTGCATCTATTGGATCTATTGTGATAACTGTCTCATTCCTTAGATCAATTCTATCTGATATTTCCGCATAATCAAAATTAATATTTTCTATTTCTTTTATTACATCTGCAGGAAACAACTGCCTGATTTCATATTTATTTAGAATAAACTCCTTATATTGATTTATATTATCTGTATCATAAAGTTTTGAAATAATCCGCCCGGATAATTTCTTATCCATCTCATTAATTTTTAAAAGCACAATATCCCCTTCATGTATGCTGTCATCATTTATTCTGATAAAAGGAGTGTCTCTGTTAAGTGGGACTGCAAAATAAGCGCCGTATTTAACTACTCTGCATACAATTGGTGCCTGCGTTCTTTGAATAATCCTCTTTAAAATACCTTCTTTACCACCCCTGTCTGATTTTTTTACATATACTTCAACCTCGTCACCAGATAATAAATTTTCAATTGTTTTTTTATTTAAAAAAATATCCTCTCCATCATCAACAAGTAAAAATCCAAAATCCTTTTTGAGTTCCACTTTTCCTCTTACAATATTGTTCTGCTGAAAATTTCTAGAAATATAGGTATTTCTGTATCTATCAACAATACCAAGTTTTATTAAATCCCTTAAAATCCTCTTAACCTTTGATCTATAATTTCTGGCAATTTTTAATCTATCCAGTATTGCATTAAGTTTTAGGGGTTTTTCTGAATTATTTATAAGTTCAACTATTTCATTTTTAATTGGTTCTTTTTTCATTAAATATCCTGAATTTTAATTTTTTAAATTTTTATCGTACATTTTCAGCAAACATTTATAGCAAACATAACGAATAATAAAAATAAATATTATTTACTTCGTGGTTCTTCCATTTCCTTCCATGACTGTGGTATCATTTCATCATCAACACCTTCTATCTGCCACCATTTCTTTTTTTCAAATTTTTTCTTTTCTTCTTTCTTCTCTTCTTTCATCTCTTCTTTACCCTTGCTAACCGAATAATTCATTTTAAAAATCAATAACGGCTTATCGTATTTGTTCACAAAAACATTTTCTGCATGTAAATAAAATTCAATGCCGGCAATAAGAACAAAATCATTATAATCTATTTTAATTTGAGGAATAAAATAATAAATACTACTTACTAAATTATTGTAAACATCTATTTTTAAATTATTCTCAATATAAAATCCAATTTTTTGCAATTCATTTGAAATAAAATCAAAACCCAGTGTTAAAATTATATCTTTTGTTCCGAGATAATTATCTATATCCATATTTTCCTGATTTAAAAATAAAAAACAAATTTTAAACCAATCAAAATTTAAATCAGTATCTATACCCAAAAAAAGATTTAGATGTTTCCTTTTATTTATCAAATAGGGACTGGTTTTCATCTCAAATTTCATTGGTATTTTAAGTCCTGCCATTATTTTAAAAAGTTCAATTTTCTTTTCAACAAAAAAAACAATTGTCTGTAAATTGTTGTAATCAAAAGAACTTACTCTTTGAAATAAAAAATCAAAATCAACATTTATTATGTAATTATTAGGCAAACCTGCTCTTAATAATATATTGTGTTCAAGTCCTGTCAGTGTTTCTTTATATAAAGGATTTATATATGCATACTCATTCCAAAAATTATATTTAATATAATAAGTAGTTTTCTCAAAATATTTTTCCCTATAAACAACCTGAAAAACCTGCTCAGGAATAAACAAATTCTTATAAATAAAAATTGATTCTGCGTAACAAATTTCTGAAATAATAAATAAGAAAACAAACAATTTTTTCATTTCTTCAATTTCCTCTTGATTTTGTTTTTATATTTTGCAATATTATGTTCTTCTGTTATTTCTGAAAAAGTGTGCTCTCCATTTTCACTTACATCAAATAATCTATAGATTGTATCTGCTGGTTTAAGTGCTGCGTCTATTGATTTTACCCCTGGATTGCAAATAGGAGTTGGTGGTAAGCCAATAATAATGTATGTATTATACTCAGATTCAACCTTTAAATCCTGATAGGTTAAAACACCTGTTTTTTTCTGTAATGCATATCTTACTGTTGCACATGATTCAAGTCGTCTCATATATGGTTCTTTTGATTTTAATCTATTGTAAAAAACAGATGCTATCTTTGCCCTTTCTGAATCAAGTTTGGATTCTTTCTCTATTATAGAGGCTAATATTAATACTTTATAACCAGTTAAAGACAATCCATTAACATTATAAATTTTTTCTGGATCTATTCCAGATTTTTCAACAAATTTATCATACATTTTTTTAATTATTGTTTTATCATCTATACCTTTAATAAAATCATAGGTATCTGGGAATAAAAACCCCTCAGCGTTTTTATATTTTATACCAATGGATTTTAAAAACTCCCTATCTTTTGTCAATCTGATAAAATTATTTTTATCCGTAATCTGTTGCTGATTCAAAATTTCGGCAATATCATATATATCAGAACCCTCCGGAATAACTATTTTATGAGATATAACATCACCTTTTACCATCTTTTGAGTTATTGTAAAAATACTTTCACTTAATTTAAATTCATATTCTCCTGCCTTTAACTTTTTATGATTTCCTGATAAAATTACAAAAAGTTCAAATATTTTTTTGTTTCGTATC